>CAIXRH010000038.1 GCA_903921785.1 uncultured Pseudomonadota bacterium | reverse complement strand
CGAGGGCGGGGTTCCCGGTACCCGTCCAGGCGGGGGCGCCGTCACCGTCGGCGTCGATTTCAGCGGGGAGACCGGCGGTGTCCGCGGAGTCGGTGGGGTTGGTGGCGGCGGGGCAGGCGAACAAAAGTGCGAGGATCACGACGCGTGATCCCGATCAGCGACCCGGCGCGCGGTGCGCCCATCCCAGACACCGCGGTCCGCGAGGAGGGCGACACACTCGGCGAGATCGGTCTCCACGCCCTCGATCACGGAGGCGGCGAGCGCGGCCCGGAGCCGCACGAGCGCCGCGTGGCGGGTCG
The DNA here is from genome assembly GCA_903921785.1 of uncultured Pseudomonadota bacterium. GTDB lineage: Bacteria > Myxococcota_A > UBA796 > UBA796 > SXON01 > SXON01. Next base: position 57,002 of record CAIXRH010000038.1, on the reverse strand, counting down.
GCGCCTTCGCCCTCATCCGGGCGAGGATGGCGTGGCGCCCCGGATCCACGCGCTGGCCCTCAGCGACGATGCAGTCGACCTCCGCGGCATCCCCGAGGCTGAACCGCTTGAGCCGCCCGCGCCCCGTGAGCGCGATGGCGATCTCGGCGGCCGCGCCCTTCGCCACGATCTCCTCCTGGTCCCAGCCCAGCTCCTCCCCCGCCGCCAGCGCCACCTGCGCGCCGACGAGGTCGGTCCCGTAGACCAGATCATGCAGCGCGAAGCCCTCGGGGAGGCCCGGATCCACGTCGAGGAACCAGGGGCGCTGGTCGGGCCCGATGAGGAAGTGGACGCCCGCGGCACCGAAGAAGCGCCAGGCCGACACGAAGTCGGCCGCGGCGACGCCGATCTTCTCGCGAAGGGCGTCGTCGACCCCCGGGCTCGGACATTCGCGAAGACGAACGCCGGCAGGGCCGCGGAGGGACGCTTCGTGCTCGCCGAGGTGGATCGCGTTGCCCACCCCGTCGCCCACCACGACCACCACCACGTGCCGCGCTTCGGCCAGGGCGCGCTCGGCAAACGCGCCGACCGAGCCGGCGTTGAGGACAGCGCGCCGGGCGGTCTGCTGGTCGAACGCCACCACCGTGCGACCCAAACCACGACGCCCCGGGCGGATCACCACGGGGAAGCCGAAGCGCTCACACCACGCGTCCACATCACTGGGCTCGACGAGCAGCGGGCTGGACGGGAGCAGCTCCAGCCCGGCGTCGCGGGCGCGGTTGCGGGCGGTGGCGCGGTCGAGGGTCCAGGCGAGGTCGTCCAGCCGCGGGCCGAGCCACGTGAGCCCGACGTTGTGCACGGTGATCGCGAACTCCGCGCTGCGGGCGAGCCCGTGGAAGCCGGGGTGAACCGCGTCGGACCCGCTGTCGAGCGCCGCGCTGACGATGCCGGCCGGGTCGAGGTACGGGTCGCCCAGCCCGCTCGACGGAATGCGTACGGCGAACGCGGCTTCGTCGAGGTGGGGCGCCTCGGCGTCGGCGTCGGCGAAGACCGCCACGCTCTCCAGGCCAGCGGCCTCTACGGCGCGCACGAGGCGCGCCCCGACCTCGCCATGGTCGGCCACGAGCACCCGCTGGATCGGTCGTACGTCACCCATGCCGGCAGCTTAGCCCGCAAAACAAGAATAGGCGTCGCCGTGGTGGACCCGACCGTCCTGCTCAAAACCGACGACCTGCTCGCCGTGGCCAAGCCCTGCGGGTGGGTCGTCCATCCCGTGGGCACCGACGCCCCCGACCTGTTGACCTGGGCGGGAACCCAGGGGCTCGGCCGGCTCCGCCCCGCCCATCGCCTCGACCTGGACACCTCGGGCGTGGTGCTCTTCGGGCGTACGCGCGAGCGCACCGCGGAGCTGGGCGGGCAGTTCACGGCCGGAACCGTCGTGAAGACCTACCTCGCGTTGGTCTACGACGTCCCCCCGCCGTCCGGCGTGCTCGACGCGCCGCTGGCGGACGCGCGGCGCGGTCGGCCCCTGGAGGCGATCACCCGCTACGAGACCGTCGAGGTCCTCGGCCGGTTCACCCTGCTCCGGCTCATGCCGGAGACCGGCCGCAAACACCAGCTCCGCCGCCACCTCCACGACTTCGGCTTCCCCATCGTGGGCGACCCCGAGTACCGCGTACGCCCGTTCCGGAAGGTGCCGGCGTTCCCCGGGCGGCTCTGGCTGCACGCCGCCAGGATCGCCCTCCCGGATGGAACGGTCGTCGAAGCACCGCTGCCGTCGGAGCTCGAGGCGCACCTCGAGGTGCTGCGTCGCGGGGCGAGGGTGCTGCCGCTCGGCTGAGCTCCCCGTCACCCCTTGAGCGCCACCGACAGCGCCGCCCACACAAACAGCATCACCACCCAGGTCACGCACCCACACCCGCCGCCGGTGAGCACGTTGGGACCGGCCGACGTCCACCAGCGCTTCGCCAGCGAGTGAAGGCCGACGGTCCACAGCGCGATGAAGACCAGGATCCACACCGGAGCCATGAGGATGTGCCAGATGCCGGCGAGCTCCACCGCGGTGTTCTCCCCTTCAGGGGGACTTACGATGAGCAGCCCGGTGCAGAGGCACCCGTAAAGCAGGGCGCCGCCGAGGCACAAAACCGTGCTCACCCCCGCCAACGCCGCGTTCGCCGCGCTCGACTCGGGCGGTCGTTCTTCGTGATCGGTCTGGTACCCGTACGGATCGTAGGCCACGCGGTGACGTAACGCCCCTCGGGGAGAATGGCGGGACGGGTGGGTGCAGCCACCGTGCCCGCCCCGGCGGGTTAGCCTCCCCCGCGGAGCGGACCATGCCTACGGAGATGGAAGTCCTCATCGAGCGCATCGCGGAGCGGGTCCGCGCGGAGATGTCCGCGCAGCAGTCCATGAAGCTGGTCCCGCCGCTGCCCGAGGTCCGCGGCACCTGGCAGGATCAGGCCGCGCTCGACCAGTATCTGGGCGGCGCCGATCGCCTCGGCACCGACGGCGGCAGCGTCGAGGTGCCCAGCAACGAGGTGGCCCGACGGATCGACCACACGCTGCTCAAGGGCGACGCTACGCGCGACGACCACGTGAAGCTCTGCGCTGAAGCTGCGAAGTACCGCTTCGCCAGCGTGTGCGTGAACACCACCTGGGTGCCGCTCTGCAAGCAGCTCCTCCAGGGCTCCGGCGTGATGACCATCTGCGTCGTCGGCTTCCCCCTCGGCGCCGCCACCAGCCGCGCCAAGGCCGCGGAGACGCGCGAGGCCATCGCCAACGGCGCGGACGAGATCGACATGGTGATCAACCTCGGTCTGCTCAAGTCGGGCGATCACAACGCCGTCCACGACGACATCCGCCAGGTGGTGGAGGCCGCGAGCGGCCGTCCGGTGAAGGTCATCCTCGAGACGCACCTGCTCTCCCGCGAGCAGAAGATCGCCGCGTGCGCGATCTCCAAGGCCGCGGGGGCCGCGTTCGTGAAGACGAGCACGGGCTTCTCCGGCGGCGGCGCCACCGTGGAGGACATCCGCCTGATGCGCGCGGTCGTCGGCCCGGAGATGGGCGTGAAGGCCTCGGGCGGCGTGCGCAACACGGCGGACGCGCAGGCGATGATCGGCGCGGGCGCCAACCGCATCGGCGCGAGCGCGTCCGTGGCGATCGTCACCGGCGGCACGAGCAAGGGCGGCTACTGATGCGCACCGTCGCGCTGGTCGTCGCCGACTCCATGGGCGTCGGCGCGATGCCCGACGCGGCGAAGTACGGCGACGAAGGGAGCGACACCCTTGGCCACATCGCCGAGCGGCACGCGCTGCGGATCCCGAACCTCGCGGGGCTCGGCCTCGCGTCGATCCGCGCGTTGGCGAACGTGGGCGCCCCGACCGAGGGGAGCGGGGCGTATGGCAAGCTGGCGACGGCGGGCGCCGGGAAGGACACGATCGCCGGCCACTGGGAGATCGCCGGCTGCACCGTCCAGACGCCGTTCACCACCTACTACGAGGGTTTCCCCGCCGAGCTGATGGCGGAGTACGCCGCAGCCACGGGCGAGGGCTGGCTCGGGAACGTGGCGGCGAGCGGCACCGAGATCATCCAGCAGCTCGGGGATGAGCACGTCCGCACCAAGAAGCCGATCATCTACACCAGCGCGGACAGCGTCTTTCAGGTCGCGGCGCACGAAGAGGTCATCCCCCTCGGGCGCCTGTACGAGCTGTGCGAGCAGGCGTTCTTGGTGGTGGAGCGGTGGGGCGTCGCGCGCGTCATCGCCCGACCGTTCGTCGGGAGCTCCGGCGCGTACACCCGCACGGAAAACCGCAGGGATATCGCCCTTCAACCGCCGCGAGACACGATCATGGATCGCCTGCAGCGTGCGGGCATCCCCACCACCAGCATCGGCAAGATCAAGAGCATCTACGGCGACCGGGGCTTCTCCCGCGCGGTGAAGGCCGGCAACAACGGCACGATCACCCAGGCGATCGTGGACGAGCTGGCGGCGAAGCGGGGCGGCCTGGTGTTCGCCAACCTCGTCGACTTCGACATGCTCTACGGCCACCGCCGCGATCCCGAGGGCTACGCCCGCGCCATCGAAGCGCTCGACGTCCGTATCCCCGAAATCCTCGCCCAGCTCGGCGACGACGACCTTTTCCTCCTCTGCGCCGACCACGGCAACGACCCCACGTTCGGCGGCAGCGACCACACCCGGGAGTACGTCCCCGTGCTCGCGTGGCGGCGCGGCGTCGGCCGGGTGGACCTCGGCACGCGCGCCAGCCTCGCCGACGTGGGCGCGACCGCCGCCGAGTGGCTGGGGATCGCCCCGGTGGAAGGCACCAGCTTCGCGGCGATGCTGGGGTTCCGGGCGTAGCTACGCCGTTGCGCGGCGCCGCGGCAGGCGACCGGAAGGGGGCCGGGCTCGTCCCGGCCCGTGGTCGGGCGGCTCAGCCGGCCGACCACCGAGCGCGCAGCGCGAGCCTGGAGGGCACCGACGGCGGCCTTGGGCCGCCGGGCCGCCCACCGACTACTTCTTCTTCTGCTGCGCCTTGGACTTGTTGTTCGTCGGGGCGCGGAAGCCCGGGCGCGGCGCGGCGTCCGTCGGCTTGGAGAGCAAGGAAGGAGGCGCGATCACCGTCTTGGCGGGGGTGGCGGGCGCGGCGGGGGTCGGGGTCTCGGTGTCGGACATGCCGCGAGCCTAACCCGACGGAGGGGGACCGCGCCGCTCGCGGGCCGGTGGCGGGGCTACGGCCGCGCGTTCCCGCGACCGGGACGCCGCCGACTGCGTGCGCTCAATCCCGATAATCCCCGATCACGTGGAATGGGAAACCCGCCTCCTCCACCCGATCCCCGGGCGCCGCGAACGCGCCGATCCCGTCGGGCAACGTGCCCAACGCCGCCAGGAACTCCGGCGTGGCGAGCACCTCCCCGCCCTTCGCCACGTCCTCCCCGAGCACGAACGCCCGGTTCACCTCGGCGCCGAAGCAGTCCTGCGACGGGACGACCAGGAGCGGCCCGCAGCCGAGGCCGATGCAGGCGTGGATGGGGTCTCCTTGGTCGCGCATCGCGGCGTTGAGCCGCCGTTGGGCGTCGAGCGCGTCGCGCAGCGCGGTGCCCGCATCCGCGTAGAGCATGAAGATGGTGTCGGCGACCCGCTTCACCCGGGTTCCACTGAGGGCGAGGATTCCGTCGGCCTGCCGGGCGCGCCCCAGGGCGTAGACGATGCCGTGGCGGTCGGTCCGGTGGACCATCCCGGTGAAGTCGACCACGAGGATCGCCGCGCGGGTGCCAAAGCGCCGGTTCACCTCGGCTTCGGCCGCCGGGTCGGTGACCGCGCGGGTGACCAGCGCGTCGAAGTCGAGGTACGCGAGGTCGGACATGCTCCGCGCATACCCGACGGCGCCTGCGTCGGCTACGTCGCGGGGATGCGCCCTCGCCTCACTCGCCGCCTCGCCGGCTTCGGCACCACCATCTTCACCGAGATCACCCGGCTCGCCAACGAAGCGAAGGCGGTCAACCTCGGGCAGGGATTCCCGGACTTCGACGGCCCGGAGTTCGTGAAGGAGGCCGGCATCGCCGCGATCCGCGCCGGCCACGGCCAGTACGCGCGCATGGCGGGGATCCCCCCGCTCGTCCAGGCGATCTCGGCGAAGTACCAGCGTGACTACGGGATCACCTGGGACCCCGAGACCGAGATCACGGTCACCAGCGGCGCCACTGAGGCGCTCTGGGCCACCATCGGCGCGCTCTGCGACGTGGGCGACGAGGTCATCGTCTTCGAGCCGTTCTACGACAGTTATCGGGCGGCGATCCACGCCGCAGGCGCCGTGCCCCGGGCCGTCGCGATCCGTCCTCCCGGCGAGCTCGCCACGGGCTGGGCGTTCGATCCCGACCAACTCCGTGGCCTCGTCACGGATCGCACGCGGCTCCTCATCCTCAACACGCCCCACAATCCGACCGGCAAGGTCTTCACCAAGGCCGAGCTTGCGCTCATCGCTGAGCTGGCGATCCGCCATGACCTCGTGGTCCTCGCCGACGAAGTGTACGAACACCTCGTGTTCTCCGGCGTCCACGTGCCGATTGCCAGCCTCCCGGGCATGCGCGAGCGGACCGTCACCATCAGCTCGCTGGGCAAGACCTTCTCGCTCACCGGCTGGAAGATCGGCTGGACGTGCGCGCCACCCGAGCTCAGCGCCGCCGTGCGCACCGCCCACCAGTTCATCACCTTCGCCACCGCCACGCCCCTTCAATGGGGCGCCGTCGCCGCCCTCCAGGCTCCGCCTACGTACTACACCGAGCTGCTCGCCGACTACTCGGCCCGCCGCGAGCTCTTCGGGCGCGGGCTCGAGGCCGCCGGCTTCGAAGTGTACTGGCCCGAGGGCACCTACTTCATCGCCGCCGGTTTCTCGCGACTTGGCTACGACCACGACGTGGAGTTCGTCAAACACCTGATCCGGGACGCAGGCGTCGCTTGCATCCCCCCGAGCGTCTTCTACCTGCACCCCGAGCTCGGTCGCCGCTGGGTACGCTTCGCGTTCTGCAAGCGCGACGAGACCCTCCACGCGGCGATCTCCCGGTTGGGACAAATGAAGTAGGCGGGCCAGCCCCATCCGAGGACCTGCCGCCTCCGCTCCCGCTCCCAAGCACCCCGCCCCCTCGCGCCGCGCCACGGCGAGGGTCGCCGGATTCGGGATGATCCGTTACAAGTCGGGACGTCTCCCGCCGCGAGGTCCCCCGTGAAGCTGCTCCTCCCCGTCACCGCCCTCGTCTTCGCCGCCGGCTCCGCGTGCTGCTGCGGCGCCCTCACGGATGCCCTGAAGCAGAACGGGATCGACACTCCGGCCGCCGACCAGCGGGTGAAGGTGTCCTTGCCTGCCAACGAGCTGGTGCGGATCGTGGAGGTCTCCTCCGAGGATGCCTACTTCTCCTCGAAGGACACGCTCGTCGGCCGCGCCTGCACCACCGACGAGGCCACGACCATCAACGGGGATGGCTGGCATGGCGGCGGCGCCCACTGCGGCACCGACAGCTACTACTTCTACAAGGTGGCCTACCAGGACATGGGCCCGGCGCCCGTCACGGCCGCCACCACCCCCACTGGCACGGTGGTCCCGGCGATCCCCGGCCTCCGCGCCACCGCGCCGATCCCCTCCGGCACCCGGGTCAAGCTGCTCGACATCCACAGCGAAGACGCCTACTACGCCGACCGCAGCACGATGCTCGGCAAGCTCTGCACCTTCGCCGAGACCAGCTCGTTCAAGGACGTGGAGTGGCACGGCGGCTCCGTCAACTGCGACGACGGCTCCAACTACTACTTCTACAAGGCGGCGTTCGAGGTGCAGGGCGCCGCGGCGGTGCCTGTGGCTGCGTCCACCGTCTCGGCTCCGAGCACCTCCGGCCTCGCGCTCCACGCCCTGCCCAACGGCGAGCGCGTGAAGATCATGGACGTCGCCTCCGACGACGCCTACTACGCCGACCGCGCCGGCATCATCGGCAAGACCTGCACCCTCGGGGAGACCAGCACGTTCCGCGACGGCAGCTGGCACGGTGGCTCGGTCGCCTGCGACGATGGCTCCAGCTACTACTTCTACAAGGCCGCCTACAAGGACCTCGGCGCCGGCAAGGTCGCAGCTCCGGTCGCTGCGGCGCCCGCGAACGACGGCCGCATCGAGCACGCGGTGCCGAACGGCGCCCGCGTCAAGATCGTCGACGTCGCCACGGACGACGCCTACTACTCCGATCGGGCCTCGATCATCGGCAAGACCTGCACCCTCGGCGAGACCAGCACCTACCGCGAAGGCGGGTGGCAGGGCGGCCAGATCGGCTGCGACGACGGGTCGAGCTACTACTTCTTCAAGGCTGCCTACGTCTCCGCGGGTGGCGGGCGGGCCGGCGGCGGCGGCGCGGACGGCCGGGTGAAGCACCGCCTCCCCAGCGGCGCGAAGGTCACGATCGTCGACGTCGCGCCCGACGACGCCTACTACTCCGACCGGGCGAGCATCATCGGCAAGTCCTGCACGCTCGACGAAGCGAGCTCCTACAAAGAAGACGGCGCCTGGCACGGCGGGCAGATGCACTGCGACGACGGCTCCAGTTACTACTTCTACAAGGCCGCCTACAAGGTCCGTTGAGGCCCACCGGCCGAGGCAACGCACGATGAACGCCACCTTGTGGGCGTTCGCGTCGTTCTTCATCTACCTGGTGGTGTCCCTGCTCGTCGGGGACACCTTCCCCTTCTCCCGCTACTCGATGTACGCGAAGCTGCGGAACCGGGTGGAGGGCGCGGTCTTCGCCGTGCGGGTGGCCGGTCAGCTCGTACCGGTGGGCGAATTGGAGCGGTTCGTGGGCGTGGACCCTGCGAAGGTTGACCCGGAGGGGTACCCCTGCTCCCAGCAGTGGGTGGTGTACGAAGCGCGCCGGTGGATCGAGGCGAACGGGGCCGCCGAGGCCGATGACACGTCGGTGGAGGTCGAGGTGGGCTTCCGCGTCCTCCGCCTCGAACGATTCGTCCTGCAAGAGCGCTGGGCGCCCCTGACGTCCGGGCGCGCCCACCGGCGAACCCGATGACGGGCACCTCCGCCACGACGCTGGCCCCCTGGGTGCTCGCGCTCGCGTTGGGCGCCGGCCTCGCGAACACCGCCTTCCACCTCGCCTATCACCAGTCTCCCCTGTACCTCGACCCCCGCGCCCTCGTCGGCCGCGACCGCCGCGCCGTCTTGAGCGGGCGGCAGGTCGCGGTGCTCCTCGTCGCCCTCGGGGGCATCGCCGTCTTCCTGCTCACGCCCGCGCCCGAGCTCGGCGCTGCGCTCGTCCTCGCGGCGATCCTCCAGCTCCGCCGCTGGGAGATCGCCACGTGGCCCGGCGACATGGTGGTGCGCCTCGGCAAGTACGCCCCCGCCTCCGCCTGCCTCCTCGGCGGGGCCGCCGCCCACCTCCTCGCCCGCGCCCTCGGCGCCGATGCCGTGACGCAGGCCGCCCGGGGCTGGGACGCCGCCGCGGGGGTGCTCGCCAGCGCCTACGTGCTCGCCGCGATCGCCAAGGTGCGCGAGTCGGGCCTCGGCTGGACGCGCGCCGAGTCGATCTCGCTCCTCCTCGCCGAGCGCGGCTTCGGGCGTTGGGGGGGCCTGCGGCTGCGCCTGGCCCAGAGTCGATCGGCCAGCGCCTTCGTGGGGTGGATGGGGCTCCTCGTGGAGGCGGCCGCCGTCCTCCTGCTCTTCCCGCCGATCCGGCCCTACTTCGCAGCCGGCATCGTGGTCTTCATGGCGGTGACCTGGCTGCTCTTCGGCTACTTCGAGCCGGAGTGGGCGCTCAGCGCCGCGGCGATCGGGATCGCGGCGGCGGGGTGAGCGCCCGACCCGCCTGGCGCGACGGCCAAGCGGTGAACCCTGACCTCGCACGGTCTGACCCGGACGAAGATCGTTCGCTCGTCACGGCGACGCGGAGCGAGCCCGTGCGGCCAGCCCGGAGTGGGCCAGCCCCGGCGGGCGGAGCGAAACGACCTCCCGTCGATGGGGACGGCAGGACCCAGCGCCGACGCTCAGCGTTTCCGCGGCCACGACGGCGCGTGTCGCGATGACGGGAATCCCGCCTCCCCGGGCGCCGCGTCCTCGCCGGGCGAGCGGGAATCAGGCTCAAACCGGTTCAGAGCTTGATCTCACACCAGGCCGCCGAGAAATTCGCCTGGAAGTCCCCATCGGCCTTGCCGGAGTCGGTCATCATGGTGCCGTCGGCGCTGCCAGAGGTGACCCCCTCGTCCACGACGGAGTCGAGCGTGACCGAGCCGTCGTCCAGGTCCCAATAGTTGCCCTGGTCGGTGTCCACCGTACCCAGGCCACAGACGTCGAGGACGGAGCCCTCGGGATCGAAGTCGTCGATCGCGCCTTCGAACGGGGTGTCGTCGTAGGCGGCCACGGTCCCCGACGCGTCTTTTCCGAAGCCGTACTCCCCCTCGTCGAAGTCCGTGCCCACCGAGAGGGAGACGTAGGTCGCACCCTTGAACTGCATCGCCTGGACCGCCTCGACGTAGTCGGTGAACGGCTGCTCCAGGTTCTTGCAGTAGTGCTGGGAGAGCACGTCTTCGGACGCCGTGAAGAACGCGGAGGAGGCCTCCGAGAAGGCCACCTCCTTCGTGCACAGGTCGCCGACGCTGCTGATCACGACGTAGTCCGCGTCGCCGTTGTCGCTCACGATGTGGGTACGCACCGCCGAGATCGGCATCCCGAACCCGTCATCCAGCCCCTCGGCGGTCACGGAGGCGGGGCAGCCGGTGAGGAGCAGGGCGAACGGAAGCAGGCGCATGGTGGTGTCTCCGCCCCTCCCCTACCCTCACTTCGGGTCTTGCGCCTGCTTCGCGTCGTCGAGCGCGCTGCTGTCGAACCACTCGCCCTGCTGGGCCGGCGCCGCGGTGGCCGGGGCCGGGGCACCGCTGCGCTTGTGCGTCGGGGACTTCCGGAGCGGCGCCGCGACCGCTTCGGCCTGCTGCGCTCCCGGGTACCCGCCCGAAGAGACGTCCTCGCGGTCCACCGCCGGGTATCCGTACGGAACCGTGTGGTCTGGCACCACCGGACCATAGACCGGCGGCGTCGGCACCTGGGGCTGCCACGTCTCCATGCGCAGCGAGACGAAGTTCTTCAGCGGCACGGTGACCGCGTCCGGGCCCATCGGCAGCGCGACGGTCACGGCGTTGTCGTGGAGTTTTCCGACGAGCACGGTGCCGGTCTCCAGCTCGATGCGCCAGTCCCCTTCGGGGTCCCCGATCGGCGCCACGCTGCGGCACTCGGTGAGCACCGGGGAGAAGCTGCCAAGCTGGTTGTCGATCTGCACCCGCGTACGGCTCGGATCGACCAGGAAGTCGTCGCCGAAGCTGGTCTTCATCCGGTACACGGCCTCGTTGGACCACTCCGGGCGCGCCTGGAGCTGGAAGCGGGTGAGCTGGTTCATCGGGAGGTTCACCGCGACCGGCTTGCCGCCGACGGCGATGCCCATGGCGAGCTCGGGGTCGGCCCAGCGGCCGCGGAGCTCGCTGCCGTTGCGCAGCCAGATGTCGACCTGGCCCTCCGCGGAGCCGAGCTTGTCGCCCCGCACCGGCTTGACCTCCCCGACGTCGGCCAGCGGCACCTCGAGGTCCCCGACCCCGCTGGCGAGGCGGAGCACCTTCGTACGCACCTCCCCCATCAGGATCTGCCCGTCGGACAGGGTGGCGCGGACAGCGGTGTCAACGTGATGCTGTAGGGAGAAGGCGGCGAAGAAGGCGATCATGACGGTTCCGGGTTGGCGCGCGACAACGCCAGCCCCCGGAGCGGGCTTACAATGAAAATACATTTGGGCGATGTGCGGTTCACGGTCCGCCTTCAACGGGCACTTTTCGGATGCACATCGCGGCGCCGCGGCGGCTAGTGCGCGTCGAGGTACTCGTCCTGGCGGCCGAAGATCTCGTCGGTGCCCAGCCGCAGGGTGAGCTCCACCGACTCGTCGTCCACGTCCATCGAGGGGAACGAGGTCTCCGACCAGACGGCCATCATCCGGAGCGCGCCCGAACCATCCGGACGGTCCAGCCAGAATTCCACCGATTCGCTCTGCTCGATCACCGCGGCGTCATCCACGGCCACCACCCGCTCGGTGCTCCAGGTGCGCGCGAGCGTGGCGGTGCGCCCGTCCTCCAGCGGCACCGGCCGGTACTGCTTCGGCAGCACGTAGCTCGCTTCGAAGAGCAGGTTCGCCTTGGTGAGATCGTTGGAGGTCTCGAGTGTGCAGTCCGGCCAGCATTCACCCCCCGCGACGATCGTGCGGATGTAGTGGTCGGGGCACTGCGGCTCCAGGGGCGTCTGGTCCTCCAGGAGCGGCAACGGCACGTGATCGCTGCGCGGGTGGGTGCTCAGGCGCGCAAGCGCGCTGCTCAGCGCCGCCGACGGGTCCCGATCGGGGACGTCCAAGCCTGCGAGATCGTCTTCCGTCAGCGGCGAGGGCGTGAACGAACGCGCCGACACGTCCAGGGAGGTGAGGTCGAGCGAGGCGTCGATCTCGGCCTCCATCGCGAGGATGTCGATCGCGAGCGGGGCGGGGTCCTCGTCGAAGAAGCGCCGGAAGGCCTCGTGGGCCGCGCTGTCGAAGTCGGGCGGCGGCGCCTCGAGGGCGGGCGTGGTGCAGGCGAGCGCCAGGAGGATCATCCGCCAGAGGGTACCACGGCGCCCGGGGGCTACTCCAGCGGGATGAGCGGGGCCTCGCCGTAGGGGCGGTAGAGCGGGTCCCCGACCCAGACCATCATCCAGTAGGAGACGACGGTGCTTTCGTAGGCAGCTTCGCCGAAGTTGGCGCCTTGGAGCAGATCGTAGAAGAACTGGTCGTACTCGGGCATGCCCGCCACGTAGGGCTCGTTGACCGCCCCGAAGGTGGCGGTGATGCCGTCGAGCAGCGCGGAGCCCGACCACGTACCGGGGTTGCGGATGTCGCAGGCGGAGCAGCTGTCGAGGTGGGCGCCGATCGCCCCGACGGTCCAGTCGAAGCAGTCGTTGTAGTTCCAGAAGCTGTACCAGCCGGCGTAGTACAGGGCGTCCGGGCAGGTCAGGGGTGCGGGGGCGGTGCCGAACTCCTCGGCGTTGCCGTCCCACACCACATCGTAGGCGCCGACGCCTTCGAACACGCGGCGCGTGCCCCACATGTTCCACTCGCCCCACTCGTAGCTGCCGAAGTCGACCACGTCGGCGGGCGGCGTGTCGCCGCGGTTGCCGTCGACGTACACGATGCCGTCGAGCGTGCCGTCGGCCACGGCCTCTTCCGCCTCCCGGGTGCGGTCGACCAGCGCGATGGCGTCCGCCGAGGAGGCGCCGTCGATCCGGGTGACGATCCACCCGCCCACCTTCACGACCAGCTTGGCCCAGGGTTTGTAGGGGTCGTACTCCCCGCTGGCGCTGTCCCCGTCGATGTAGGCGGGGTTGTAGTCGACCTTGGAGAGGTTCACGCTCTGGGGCCCCCCGAACAGGAGCGCGTCGAGGCTCACGGTCACCACGTTGTCGTAAGCGAGGTCCTTCACCCGGTCCGAAACCTTGTAGGGAACGCCCCACACCGGCACCACGTAGAAGGTGTGCGGCGTAGTGCAGGCAACGACGGCGTCCAGGAACGCGGGGTAGTCGGCGCCCGCCAACGTGTCGGAGGTCGTGGTTTCGATGGCGCAGAGCTGCTCGGCCGGCACGTTCCGGAACGTCGCGTACGCTTCGGCGACCTCCAATGAGCCCTCGGCCGCGGGGTTGTAGACCACGATGACCCGGTGCGCCTCGGGCCAGTCCACGTCGACGTCGAGCGTCACGGTGGTGCCGCACGCCGTCGCGCTCACCGTGAGGTCTTCCGAGAAACGATCGGCGATGCCCGCTGGGATCGTCCACGTGCCGTCCGCCGCGATGCTCCCCGGCTCGCTCGCGCCGGAGACGGACCAGGTGATCTCGCCGGGATCACCCGCGGACTCGATCGCAAAAGCGACCGTTTGGCCCGGGATGAGCTCCCCCGTGAAGGTGATCCCGGTGGGGACGGCGCAGTCCGGCACGGTGTCCACTGGATCGGCGGTGTCCACCGGGGCGGGGGCGGTGTCCTCCGACGTCGCGGTGGCGCAGCCGACGAGCAGACAGAGCCACAGGAGTCGGGACATCTCAGCCTCCGAGGTACGCTTCGCGGATCGAGGGGTCGGCGAGCAGCTCCGCCGCGGGCGCACACTTCTGGATCGCGCCCGTCTCCAGGACGTAGCCCATGTGGGCCACCTTGAGCGCGAGGTGGGCGTTCTGCTCCACGAGGAGCACGGTCGTCCCCCCGTCATTGATCGCCTTGATCGTCTCGAAGATGCCCGCCACGATGACGGGCGCGAGGCCGAGGGAGGGCTCATCGAGCAGGAGCACCTTCGGACGCGCCATCATCGCCCGCGCGATGGCGAGCATCTGCTGCTCGCCGCCCGAGAGCGTGCCCGCGCGTTGCGCCAGGCGCTCCCCGAGGCGAGGCCAGAGCGTGAGCACATGGTCGAAGTCCGCCTTGATGCCCACCTTGTCAGAGCGGGTGTAGGCGCCCAGATCGAGGTTCTCCTTCACGGAGAGCCCCGGGAAGACCTGCCGACCTTCTGGCGACTGGCTCACCCCCCGCCGGACGATCTCGTGCGGCTCCCGCCCCACCAGCTCTTCTCCGTCGAGCCGGATGCTCCCGCCGCGCGGCGAGAGCAAGCCGCTGATCGTGCGGAGCAAGGTGGTCTTCCCGGCGCCGTTCGCCCCGAGGAGCGTGGTGACCCGACCCTTCTCCACCTCGATCGACACCCCACGGAGGGCGTGGATCTGGCCGTAGTACACGTCGAGGTTGGCGATGACGAGCGACGCGCTCATGCGTGCGCCTCCGCGCCCAGGTAGGCCTCGATCACCAGGGGATTCGCCCGGATTTCGGCGGGCGTCCCCTCCGCGATGCGGGCCCCGTGGTCGAGCACGGTGATGCGCTCGCAGATGCCCATGACGACCGGCATGTGGTGCTCGATGAGGAGGATGGTGACCCCGAAGGTATCCCTCACCCACCGGATGAGGTGCATGAGATCATCGGCCTCAGAAGGGTTCATCCCCGCCGCAGGCTCGTCGAGGAGGAGCAGCTTGGGCCGGGTGGCGAGCGCGCGGGCGATCTCCAGACGTCGGCGCAGGCCGTACGAGAGCTCCTCCGCGCCGAGGTGGGCCGAAGCGAGGAGCCCGAAGGTCTCCAGCAGCTTGCGCACCTCCTCCTCCGCCTCCCGCTCTTCCTGCTGATACCGGGGAAGCCGCAACGCCGACTCCGCAAGGGTTGCGCCCTGGTGCCGGAACAGCGCCACCTTCACGTTCTCCTCGACGGTGAGCCCGCCGAAGAGGCGGATGTTCTGGAAGGTCCTGGCGATCCCCGAGGCCGCGACCTTTACCGGGCCGAGGCCGACGATGGAGCGCCCGGAGAGCTTGATGTCCCCCTCGGTGGGGGCGTAGATCCCGGTGATCAGGTTGAAGACTGTGGTCTTTCCGGCGCCGTTGGGGCCGATGAGCCCCACGAGCTGGCCTTCCTGGATGGCGAGGTCGAGGTCTTGGACGGCGCGCAGGCCACCGAACCGGATCCCGGCCTTGTCGAGCTGAAGGAGCATCCGGCCGGCTTATCATGCCCGCGTTCAGGCGGGCTTACGAACCGGGAAGAGTCGGCGGTAGCCGGCCAGGATCACGTCGGAGAGCTCGCGCGTTCCGAGCAGGCCCTTGGGGCGGACGATCATCATCACCACGAGCAGAAGGGCGTAGATCATCATCCGGTACTCCGCGAGGCCGCGGAGGAATTCGGGGAGCAGCGTGAGCAGGCTCGCCGAGAGCACGGGACCGCTGAGGCTGCCGCTTCCCCCCAGCACGACCATCGCCAACAGCTCGATGCTCACCTTCGACTCGAACTGGTTCGGGAAGATGCTGGAGAGCTTGAACGCGGTGAGGGAGCCGGCCACGCCCGCCCAGAACGCCCCGATGACGAACGCGGTGACCTTCACCCGCGTGGTGTCGATCCCCAGGGATCGGGTCGCGATCTCATTGTCCCGAACCGCGGCGAACGTGCGCCCGTGAGGGCTGCGCAGCAGGTTGCGCAGGGTCACCAAGGCGAGGAGCAGCCAGGTGAAGGCCCAGCCGAAGTTGGTCTCCAGGGGCACGCCGGTGAGGCCCTGAGCGCCGCCGAGGTCCCCGAAACGGGACAGGACCTCGCCGAAGGAGCCGAGCACGAGCTCCGCAGGCTTCCCTTCGGCGCCCGACGTCCCGAAGAGGGCGCGCACCGCATCCACAAAGCTGCCGGAGTTCTGCACCGCCACGATGATGATCTGGTTGAAGCCCAGGGTGACGACGGCAAGGTAGTCGCCCGTGAGCCGCAGACTCGGGACCCCGACGGCGAGGCCGGCCACACCCGCAAACAGCCCGCCGAGGAGCACGGCAAGCGGGAACGGCACGCCGAACTTCATCGACATGACCGCCGAACTGTAGGCTCCCACCGCCATGAACCCGGCGTGCCCCAAGGAGAACTGCCCGGTGAACCCCAGGACCAGGGCGAGGCCGGAGACCGAGATCACGCAGATCGCCACCCGGAGCAGCATGTCCGTGAGGTAGCGGTCGGTGTACGGGATCACGAACTGATCGACGCCCCAGATCGCCGCCAGCGCCACGACGAAAAGCGCGTAGCCGATCGCCGCGCCCTTCATACCTTCTCCACGATGTGCTTCCCGAACAGGCCCGAAGGCTTGTAGAGGAGGATCACGATGAGCACGCAGAACGCCACCGCGTCGCGCCAGGTGGACGAGACGTAGCCGCTCACGAAGGTCTCACAGAGGCCGAGCACCAGGGCCCCAACCACGGCGCCGGGTACACTCCCGATCCCGCCGAGCACGGCCGCCACGAACGCCTTGAGCCCGGGCATCGCGCCCATCTGCGGGTCCACCTTGGGGGCGCCGAGGAGGAACAAGAACGCGCCGGCGCCGGCGAGCGCCGAACCGAGCGCGAAGGTGAAGCTGATGGTCCGATCGACCGGGATGCCCATGAGGGCGGCGGTCTCGCGGGAGTGGCTCACCGCGCGCATCGCCAGCCCGATCTTGGTCTTCTCGATGAGCCAGGTGAGGCCGATCATCAGCACCAGGGTGACCCCCAGCACCATCACCGAGTTGCTCGCCACGTTCACCCCGGCGATCTCCCAGTTGGTCTTCGCGATGAGGTCCGGGAACGTGAGGTTGGTGCCCCACAGGCGCAACGCGAGGTTCTGGAGGAAGATCGACACGCCGATCGCGGTGATCAGCATGTTGAGTCGGGTGCTCTTCCGCATCGGCCGGTAGGCGATGCGCTCGATCGTCATCCCGAGGATCGCGCACGAACCCATCGCGACCAGCGCGACCGCCGCCGCCGCACCCACCCCGGCGCCATCCCCCCACCCCATCGCCCCGGCGAACAAGAACGCCGCGAACGCGCCCATCATGAACACCTCGCTGTGCGCGAAGTTGATGAGCTGCAGGGTGCCGTAGACCATCGTGTAGCCGAGGGCGATGAGCGCGTAGATGGCGCCCAACGACAAGCCGTTGATGAGCTGCTGGAGGAAGAGCGTCACGGTCTACTTGGGGGCCGCCGGGGGAGCGGCCGCGGGATCGGCGGGAGGCGCCGCCGGATCGACCGGCGCGGCCGGAGCCGGCTCCGAGCCCTTCGGCGAGATCTTCGACACGAACTTCGGCCCGTCCTTCGTCACCTCGACCACCACCGCCGGCTTCTCGGCGTTGCGGTCTTTGTCGATGGTGATGTTGCCGGTGACGCCCGGATAGTCCTTCACCACCGCGAGGCGGTCGCGGAGGGCCTTGCGCGCGGCCAGACGGGTCTCGTCCGTGGCGGGGGTGGAGCTACGGTCGGCGAACGCGGCGGCCATCGCCGGGTCCTTCGCCACATCGGTCATGGCCATGTAGAGGATCTTGGCGGCGTCGTAGCCGAGGGCCGCGAGGCCGTCGGGCTTCTTGTGGTACTCCGCCTCGTACTTCTTGATGAAGTCCTGCACGGCGGGGCTTGGATCGTCCACCGAGTAGTGGTTGGTATAGTAGCCGCCCACGATGGCGTCCTTGCCGTTCTCCACCAACTTCTCGCTGTCCCAGCCGTCGCCGCCGAGGAAGACCCCCTTGAAGCCGAGCTCGCGCGCCTGACGGGCGATGAGGCCCACCTCAGTGTAGTAGCCGGTGAGGATGAGCGCTTCGGGCTCCTTGGCGATGAGGTTCGTGAGCTGGGCCTTGAAGTCGAAGTCGCCCTCGCTGTACGCCTCCTGCCCCACAATCTCTCCACCCATGGCCGTGAAGTTCTCGGTGAAGACCTTCGCGAGGCCAACCGAGTAGTCGTTCTTCACGTCCTCGAGGATCGCGACCTTGCGCAGCCCCTTGTCGCCGTAGGCGAACTTCGCGATCGCCTCGCCCTGGAAGGGATCGATGAAGCAGACACGGAAGATGTAGTCGCCGATGAGCGTGACCTTCTCGTTCGTGGAAGAAGGCGAGATCATCGGGACGGAAGCGCGCTGCAGCAGCGGCGCGGCCGCGAGGCTACGCGACGAGCTCACTTCGCCGAGCACGGCCACCGGCCGGTCGCTCGAAAGGATCTTGTTGACCGCCGTCGCGGCCTCTTCGGGCTTGGACTGATCGTCCTCAACCACCACGCGGATGGTGTTGCCCGCGATTCCCCCCGCGGTGTTCTGCTCCTTGGTGGCCAGCTCCACGCCCTCTTTGGTGCTCAGCCCGAAGGTGGCGGCGGTGCCCGTGAGGGAGCCGTATTCGCCGATGACGATCTCCCCCTTTTCGCCGTTGGAGGCGCCGCCGTTGCAGGCGAGAAGACCAAGCGCGAGGATCAGCGACACGGGGAGCTCCGGGAGGGCGCGATTGTAGCGGCCGACGGCCATTCGTCAAGGCGGCAGGGGGGCGGCCAGAAGGCCACCCCCCTGCGTCCGCGGCTCAGAAGGGCAGTTCCTCGCCCGACCCGTCGACCTCCGCGGCTTCGCGCTCGATCGTCTCGTTCGCCCCCTCCGAGGCGCTCGCGAGGGTGCCGGCGGTGAGCGCGGAGCTCGCCTCGGTCCCGCGGCGCTTCTGGGAGACCCAGAGCACGCGCTCGACGTACAGGTTCACCTCGTAGTGGGTGTTCCCCTCCTTGTCCGTCCACTTTCCGGGGCGCACAACGCACTCCACCGCCATGGTGTCGCCCTTGTGGGCGTTCTTGAGGAGCGATTCCGCGGTCTTGCCGAAGGCGGTGATCCGGTGCCAGTCCGGGGTGTCGATCCAGGCTTCGCCCTCCTTCTTCGCGTGGGGCGTGGCCAGCGAGAAGGAGACGACCGTCTGGCCGTTCTTGGTGGTGCGGGCCTCCGGGTCGCGACCGAGGTTGCCGATGAAGTACGCCTTGTTGAGTCCGAGCATGTTGTTCTCCGTGGCCGCCCTCCATTGGGCGAGCCGCGCTGGGACTCCGCAAGCGCCGTTCCTAAGGCGAATCATCATTTTTCACGGGCGAACTGTCCGACGGCCGTCGGTGTCCGTCGACGACCGTCACCGACGAGCCGTCAAGTCCCATCTCAATGCGCTACATGGCGACGGTGCGCGGCCTCATCGTCATCGAAGGGCTCATCGGGGTGGGGAAGACCACCTTGTGCCGGATCCTGGAACGCGAGTGGGGCGCCCGGCTGGTGCTCGAACCCGCCGAGGACAACCCGTTTCTCGCCGAGTTCTACGCCGATCCTCAGCGGTTCGCGTTCCCGGCGCAGATGTTCTACCTCGCCAACCGGTACGCTCAGCAGCTCCAGGCCCGGCAGACGTCGCTGTTCCATCCCCTCACCGTCTGCGACTACCTGATGGCGAAGGACGGCATCTTCGCCGAGATGACGCTCGGCGGGCACGAGCTCACCCTCTACCGCCGCTTCGCCGGTCTGCTCGATGAAGAGCCGCTCCGCCCCGACTTCGTGGTCTTCTTGGACTCCGACACCGAGGTCATCCGCTCGCGTATCGCCCGCCGTGGCATCTCCGCCGAGCAGGTGATCCCCGCCGCCTACCTTGATGATCTCCGCGCCCGCTACTACACCCTCTGGGAGCGCTGGGACCTGTGCCCGGTGCACGTCGTGCGCACCGACACGTTGGATTACGTCAGCGATCTGGGCGCACGCGCCCAGCTGCTGCAGATGATCTCCGGCTGGCTGGAAGGCAAGCCCGCGCCGGGCTCGCCGCCGCCCTACGGAGCGAGCCGGCAGCGCACACTCTTTGGGGGACAGGGTTAAGGCCCGCCGCGCCCCGAGGCCGCCTTGGCACGACTCACCGCCCCCGAAATCCAGGCCATGAAGCAGCGTGGCGAGAAGATCGCCATGGTCACGGCGTACGACTACTCCATGGCGCGGCTGATGGATCGCGGCGGTGCGGACATGGTGCTGGTCGGGGATTCCCTGGGCATGGTGGTGCAGGGCGAGAGCGACACGCTCCGTGTCACCCTCGAAGAGATGGCGTACCACGGGCGCTGTGTGGCCCGCGGACTCGAGCGGGCCCACCTCACCATCGACATGCCGTTCATGACCTACCAGGTGAGCCCGGCCGAGGCCCTGCGCAACGCCGGGCGGCTCATCCAGGAGGGTCGGGCGCAAGCGGTGAAGCTGGAAGGTGGCGCGCGCACCGCGCCTGCGATCCGCGCGTGCGTGGAAGCCGGAATCCCGGTGGTTGGCCACGTCGGCCTCACGCCTCAGTCCGTCCATGCGATGGGCGGCTTCAAGCTCCAAGGGAAGGACGAGGCCGCTGCCGCGCGGATCCTGGAGGATGCGCTCGCCGTGGAAGAAGCCGGGGCGTTCTGCATCGTCCTGGAGATGATCCCCGCGTCGCTCGCCGCGGAGCTCAGCCAGAAGCTCACGGTGCCCACGATTGGCATCGGCGCCGGCCCCGACTGCGACGGGCAGGTGCTCGTCTGCAACGACCTCCTCGGGCTCGATGAGCGCTTCAAGCCCAAGTTCGTGAAGCGGTTCGCCGAGCTGGCCGCGGTCGTTGAGGGTGCGGCCCGCGACTACGTGGCCGAGGTGAAGTCCGGGGCGTTCCCCTCTCCCGCCAACGTGGTGGGCGGCGGGCGGGTGCAGCTCTACGGCACGGGAGCCTGATCTTCCGGCCTGCCCGGCCGCGCCTACTCCGGAAGCGGGAAGGCGACGATCCCCTCGTTGCGGCAGATGAGCCGGTCCGCCGGGGGGTATTGAACCTCCGCCCAAGTGGTGGAGGTCCAGTGGTTGACGTGAACAGCCAGGGGGACCGCCGGGGCGAGCGGGATGGTGCCCACTTCGTCGCCGTCCACGAAGAAGCGAACGTCCTCTTTTCCCCATCCGAACCGATATTCATGGGGCGTGTCGAGCGCGAAGTCCGTCGGAAAGGGCCACACAAGGTGCTGGTAGGTCGGCCCGTCCACGTAGCCGTCGGCCTCGGTCCAGTCGGCGTAGACCGAGAACCAGGCGCCGCCGGCGAGCAGCTCCACGTCAATCTCGTTGACCACTCCGTCCGTCTCGTCGTAGAGGAACGTGGCGCAGACGGTGCCCGCGCTGTCGGGGACCACCATGTCGGTGCTCCACATGCCCCCGCGGTAGGTCGAGCCCGTATAGAGTTCGACCCCTGACCATCCGCCCGCGCCGTCGGCGAGATGAACCAGGTTCACCCCTCCGGAGACCAGGTGGGCGTTGCGCGGATCGAGCTGGGTCGCGCCGAGCACCCAGTCGCCGGGCAGCCACACCGTGGTGTCCAAGCTGTCGAAGGGCTCGCTGAAGATCGGGGTCGGTCCGGTATCGGCGGTATCGGCCGTGTCCGAGGTGTCGGTGTCGGCGGTATCGCCAGAATCGGCGCTGTCCACGGCGGAATCGCCGGTATCGAGCGGGGCGGTGTCGGTGGACGAGCCGGTTCCACACGCGAGGAGGAGGAGGGTGAGCACGACCGGGGGCTAACCCGGTTAGCGGCGCGCATGGCGCTGTCGACACGTGCGGCCCGGATGCAGGGCCGGGTCACCCACTCCCTCGCGTTCTGGTTCTGGATGTTGGCCAAGCTGCCCGCGGCGCTCTGGTGCGGCGTGCGCCTGCATCGGCTCGACGAGATGGGCTGCACCACCTCCGTCCCATACGGCTGGCGCTCGCAGAACCCGTTCCGCTCCACGTACTTCGCGGCGCAGGCCATGGCCGCCGAGCTCTCCACCGGCGCCCTGGTGCTGCTCGCCGTGGAGGACGCCGGCATGCCGATCTCCACCCTGATCCTCGATATCCACGGCACCTTCGGCAAGAAGGCGACGCGCCGGGTCACCTTCCGCTGCGACGCGGGGGCAGAAATTTTCGCCGCGGTGGCGGAGGCAAGGGCCACCGGAGAGGCCCGGGTGGTGTCGGTGGAGACCGTGGGCACGATGGACGACGGCACCGAGACCTCCCGGTTCCGGTTCACCTGGTCGATGAAGGCAAAACAGCGCTGACCGCCGGGGGGCGCGCCGTGGTCCCCCTCACGGGTCCCCGCGGAGATTCCAGCCCGGCTAACGCCTACTCTTCGGGGGCCGGCGGCGGCGGCGGCGGTCGCGGCGCCGGGGCGGCCTTCGGCGGCACGTCCGCGAGGTAGAACCCATCTCCTTCAGCCGGCCCCTCGACCAGGGTCTTTCCGGCCTTGAAGATGGCGGAGCGACCGGCGAAGAACACCCCGTCCTCGTCCCCCCACCGGTCGGCGGCGACGAAAATACCGTTCCAACCGCGGAGTTGGTTCATCCAGTAGCGATGAACATCGGCCGCTTCATCCACCCAGTTCGTGGGGAACAAGAGCAGGTCGGGCCGCAGCTTCCGCAGGTGGGTGAGGAAGCGGTTGTCGTTGATGTCCATGCAGATGCCGACCGTGGCCTTGCCCCAACGCGTCTCAAACACGGGGTACGGGAGATCGCCGGGGTTCGCCCAGGTGTGATCATCGATGTACAGAAGCCGCTTACGATAGAGGGCCTCGAGCTTGCCTTCGGGGCTGATCACCAGGGCCGCGTTGTACAGCTTCCCCTCGCTGTCCTCCACGAAGCCGACCACGATGTGGGCGCCGTGCTCCTTCGCCAGCGCCGCGAACGCCTTGAAGGTGGGCCCGCGGGGCAACTCCGACATCGGCCGAACCACGTCGGGGTTCGGGAAACGGTAGCCCGTAGCCGCCATCTCTGGGAGCACCACCAGCTTCGCCCCCGCCCGAAGTGCCTGCGTGGTGAGCCCAACGAGCTTGTCGAGGTTGGCGTTGCGAGCGCCTCGCCGGGGCTTGAACTGTACGACGGCCAGCATCGGACCCTAATGTAACGCACGCGCGCTGTCGCGCCCGGCTACGCCAGTATCGTCGGCCACCTGTACATCCGTTCACAGGCCGGTTAGCCGAGGGGACGCATGAACGACGCCATCCGCATTCGTGGGGCCCACGAGCACAACCTCAAGGGCGTGAGCGTGGATGTACTCCACGGGTCCCTCACCGTCATCACCGGGGTGTCCGGCTCGGGCAAGTCCTCTCTCGCCTTCGACACGCTCTATCAAGAGGGGCAACGCCGGTTCATGGAGTCCCTGTCGCCCTACGCGCGGCAGTTCCTCGGGCAGATGGAGAAGCCCAAGGTCGACCAGGTGGAGGGCCTGTCCCCGACGCTCTGCATCGATCAGAAGACGGTCAACCGCAACCCGCGCTCCACGGTCGGCACCGTCACCGAGATCTTCGACCACCTGCGGTTGCTCTGGTCGCGGCTCGGGACCCCGCATTGCCCGGTGTGTGATCGGGCCATCGCCCGGCGCAGCCCGGCCGACATCGCCGAGGCGCTGCTCCGCGCGCACGAAGGCGAGCGCCTCATCGTGCTCGCGCCCGTGGTCCGCGATCGGAAGGGCGAGTACCGCAAGGAGCTCGACACGTGGCGGAGAGAGGGTTGGCTCCGGGTCCGGGTGGATGGGGCGCTCCGCTCGCTCGAGGAGGAGATCGTCCTCGAACGCTACGAGAAGCACACGCTCGAGCTCGTGGTGGATCGGCTCGTCATCAGCCGGGACGAT
This sequence comes from uncultured Pseudomonadota bacterium, assembly GCA_903921785.1. Taxonomy (GTDB): domain Bacteria; phylum Myxococcota_A; class UBA796; order UBA796; family SXON01; genus SXON01. The sequence continues at coordinate 33,515 of CAIXRH010000038.1, read as the reverse complement.
CGGCCGCGAGTGGTGGAGGCCATCGAGCGGGCGGTCGGACTCGCGGAAGGGGTCTGTGCCACGCTCGCGGGCGAGGTGTGGGAACAACACGCGGTGGAGCGGGCCTGCCCCGATCACGGGATCAGCGTCCCCGAGATGGAGCCTCGGCTCTTCTCGTTCAACGCCCCCCAGGGTGCGTGCAACACCTGCATGGGCATCGGCTTCGTGTTCGCGGATGCCCGTGGAAACCTGCTCCCCGCCCCGGGCGATCTCGCGGCGGAGAAGCGGCGTACCTGCCCAGCGTGCAAGGGCCGCCGGCTCAACCCGATCGCGCTGGCGGTACGCTTTCGGGAGCACAACCTCGCCGAGCTGGTGTCGATGTCCGTCGAGGCGGCGCACGCCTTCTTCTCGGCGCTGGAGCTCAGCGAGTCCGAGGTTCAGATCGGCGAGGGCATCGTCCGCGAGCTGCGGGAGCGGCTGCGTTTTCTCGACGAAGTGGGCCTCGGGTACCTCTCGTTGGACCGGGCTGCCAACACGCTCTCGGGCGGCGAGGCCCAGCGCATCCGCCTCGCGGCGTGCGTGGGCAGCGGGCTCGTGGGCGTCACCTACGTGCTCGACGAGCCGAGCATCGGCCTGCACGCGCGGGACAACACCCGGCTCCTCGGCGCGCTCGGCGCGCTCCGGGATCGCGGCAACACCATCGTCGTCGTCGAGCACGACCGCGAAACGATGGAAAAAGCCGACCGCATCATCGACATCGGCCCGGGGGCGGGGGTCAACGGCGGGGAGCTGGTGGCGGAGGGAACGCCCAAGGACTTCGCGAAGCTGCAGACGGAGACCGCGCGTTTCCTCCGGAATGAAGAGCGGATCGAGCTCCCGGCCGCCCGCCGGCCCGGCTCCGGGCAGGCCCTGCGCATCCGCGGCGCCACCCTGCACAACCTCCGCGGCGTCGATCTCGACATCCCGCTCGGCACCCTCACCGTCTTCACCGGCGTCTCCGGTTCGGGAAAGAGCACGTTGTTGTTCGATGTGCTCAAGCCCAACCTCGATCGGGCCATCGGCGGGTACGACACCCCCGGCCTCGACGGCGCCGACGCGATCGACAAGGTCATCGAGATCGACCAGGCCCCCATCGGGCGCACCCCCCGGAGCAACCCCGCCACCTACACCGGCGCGTTCGATCTGATCCGGGACCTTTTTGCGGAGCTCCCCGAGGCCAAGGCCCGGGGGTGGAGCAAGTCCCGGTTCACGTTCAACGTCGCCGGCGGCCGCTGCGAAGATTGCGAAGGCGCAGGCATCCGCACCATCGAGATGTCCTTCCTCGCCGACGTCGAGGTGCCGTGCGAGCGCTGCGAAGGTCGCCGATTCAACCCGGAGACCCTCGAAATCAAATACCGAGGGGCCTCCATCGCCGACATCCTCGCGATGACCGTCCGCGAGGCCGCCGCCTTCTTCGCCCACCACAAGAAGCTGCACCGGATCCTCTCCACGATGGAGCGGGTGGGCCTGGGGTACGTCACCCTCGGGCAGACGGCGTCCACGCTCTCCGGCGGCGAAGCGCAGCGGGTGAAGCTGTCGACGGAGCTGCACCGCGTCGCCACCGGGAAAACGGTCTACCTGCTCGACGAACCCACCACCGGCCTGCACTTCTCCGATGTGCGGCAGCTCGTCGCCTCGCTCCAGGCCCTGGTCGATGCGGGCAACACCGTGCTCATCATCGAGCACAACACCGACCTCATCAAGGTCGCCGACCACCTGGTGGAGCTCGGCCCCGAAGGCGGCGCCGCCGGCGGCAAGCTGCTCTTCGCGGGTACGCCCGAGGCCCTCGCCGGCACCGACACCCCGACCGGCCGCGTCCTCGCCGAGCTGCCCGAGTTCGGCGCCCCTCCCCGGAAGTTCGCCGCGGGTCGGCGTAAGGGCTTCGTCGCAGGCGAGGCCGAAGACCTCGTGGTGCGTGGCGCGCGATGCCACAACCTCAAGGGGGTCGACGTCCGCATCCCGCGAGGCAAGATCACGGTCATCACCGGGGTGTCCGGCAGCGGGAAGACCTCCCTGGCGTTCGACACGATCTTCGCCGAAGGTCAGCGCCGCTACGTCGAGGCGCTCTCCACCTACGCTCGTCGGTTCCTCGGCCGCCTCGACCGCGCCCCGGTCGACTCCGTGGAGGGCCTCGCTCCCGCCATCGCCATCGACCAGAAGGTCAGCGCCCAGACCCCCCGGAGCACCGTCGCCACGGTCACGGAAATCTGGGATCACATGCGGCTTTTGTGGACGCACGTCGGCGTGCCTCACTGCCACAAGTGCGGCGAAGTCGTGCGTGCGTGCGCGCCGGGCATGGCGCCGGAGCGGCTCGGGGGCCTCGGTCGCGGCCGCCTCGTCGTCGACCTCCCCAAGCCCCGCCTCGCCTCCGAGCTCTCCTCGGCCGGGTTCGCCCGGGCCTGGATCGGCGGCGCCGAGGTCGATCTCGCGGAAGCCCCCACCCACGTCCACGCCCTGGTGGTCGACCGGTTCGATCCCGACGCGGTGGAACGTTCCCGGGTCATCGAAGCGGTGGCCCTGGCCTACAAGCTGGGAAAGGGGCGCGCACGGTTCGTCTACGTCAACGGCGAGCGGCCGTTCTCCGAGCGGGCCACGTGCAGCACCCACGGCGCGGTGGTCCCCGATCCCCTCACCTCCCGGCACTTCTCGTTCAACCACCACTTCGGCGCCTGTCCCGCCTGCGAGGGCATCGGCCGCAAGCGCACGCGCGCCGTCTGGTGGAAGGGAGAGGACGATCAGCGGCTGCTCGCCGACCTCGCCCCAGGGGCGGTCTGCTACGTGTGTCAGGGTGCGCGGCTGCGCCCCGAGTCCCTGGCGGTCAAGGTCGGCGGTCGGGGAATCGCCGAGGTCGCCCGGATGACGGTCGCCGAAGCCGCGGCCTACTTCGGCGCCTTGGAGCTCCACGGCAACGACATCGCCATCGCCGAGCCGCCGCTCCGGGAGCTGCGTGCACGCCTCGGGTTCCTCCTCGATGTCGGCCTCGAGTACCTCACGCTCGACCGTCGGGGGGACACCCTCTCCGGCGGCGAGGCCCAGCGCATTCGCCTCGCGTCGCAGATCGGCAGTGGCCTGGTCGGCTGCCTCTATGTGCTGGATGAGCCCACCATCGGCCTCCACCCTCGGGACACCCAGCGGCTCCTGGCCACCATCGAGCGCCTCCGGGAGCTCGGGAACACGGTGGTGATGGTCGAGCACGACCCCGAGACCATCCGCCGCGCCGACCACGTCATCGATCTCGGTCCCGGCGCCGGGGAAGAAGGCGGGAGGGTCTTGGCGGCCGGCAAGCCGAACGAGCTTGGCCCCGCGTCGATCACCGGGCAGTTCCTCAGGGGCGAACGGTCCATCCCCGCGCCGCTCCACCGTCGAACGCCCTCCCGTTGGCTGGAGGTCGGGCCGATCACCGAGCACAACCTCCGCGGGTTGCGCGCCCGCTTCCCCCTCGGCTGCCTCACCGCGGTCACGGGCGTCTCCGGGTCGGGGAAGAGCACCTTGGTGATGGACGCGCTCGTCCCGGCGTTGGAGGCCGGTGGTACGGCCTACCGACTGGTTGACGACGGCCCGGCTGCCCCCGCTCGCCCCGCCCTCCCCCGTACACCGCGTGAAGCAAAGGCTGCCGCGGCGGCCGCCGAAGCAGCGCGCACCGGCGTCCCGCTCAAGCCCACCAAGGCGGAGAAGGCGGCCGCAGCGCGAGCGGCCAAAGATCAATCCTCCCGGGCCCCTACGCAGGCAAAGTTGGAGCACACGGTCATCGATCAGGCGCCCATCGGCCGCAGCCCCCGGAGCACGCCAGCCACGTACGTCGGCGCGTGGGACCCCATCCGGGAGCTCTTCGCCAGCACCACGCTCGCCAAGGAGCGCGGCTGGAGCAACGGGCGCTTCTCGTTCAATGCGGGCGCCGGCGCCTGTCCCCATTGCGGCGGTCACGGGTCCGTTCAGATCGAGATGCACTTCCTCAGCGACGTGTGGGTGCGCTGCGAGGGTTGCCAGGGCCGCCGATTCGACCGCTCTACCCTCGATGTTCGCTGGAAGGGCCACTCGATCGCGGACGTGTTGGAGATGCGCGCCGACGCCGCCCTGGAGCTGTTCTCAGCCCAGAAGCGCATCGCCCGCGGTCTCCAGGCGTTGGTCGACGTGGGGCTCGGCTACCTCCGCCTCGGCCAGTCCGCGACCACCCTTTCAGGCGGCGAAGCGCAGCGCGTGAAGCTCGCGGTCGGGCTGATGGAGCGCCCCGGGGAGCACGGCCGCGTCTACATCCTCGACGAGCCGACCACCGGTCTCCACCTCGCGGACGTTGCGAAGCTCGTCACCGTCCTCGACCGCCTCGTGGAGAACGGCCACACGGTCATCGTCGTGGAGCACCACCTCGACGTGATCCGTCACGCGGACTGGGTGCTCGATCTCGGGCCCGAAGCTGGGGCAGCGGGTGGCGAGCTGCTGGTGGCCGGTCCGCCATCGGTCGTCATCGACACGCCCAGGAGCCACACTGGCCGGGCGCTGGCGGCCGGGTGACTCAGCTTCTTCTACCAGCAAGCTGATCCTTTTGGGACGGGGGGCAAGCCCCCCGTAACGCCCCCACACCCTGACCGCGGCGGCGGAGCGTCTCTCAAGCTACATATTTCCCGTTACAGCTCTGCCCCCAAAAGCAGGTCACCCGACTGCAAGAACTGCCCAAACCCAAACGCCGATCCGAGGTCCCCGGAGAGCGTCCAGCGCACCGTACCGTCCGGGCCCACCGCGCTGAGCGCCCCAGCGGTTCCCCACGTGACGACGAGGTCGTCGTTGGCCAGGCGTTCGACGTCCCCCAGGGAGTAGGCCTGGAGCCCTTGATCGACCCGCACCTGCTCCACGGCGGTGCCTGCGGCCGGGTCCAGGGCGTATCCGGCCACCTGCGAGCCAGCCTCGCCGTTGTCGAACACCAGCAGGGTGGCGCCGTCGTCGTAGAGGCGCGGGCGGTGTTGATGCAGAACGGGGCGGGTCTCGGTCATGGTGAAGCTGGGGGTCGGTCCGCCGAACGTCCACCGCACCTGCCCGTCGCGGCCCACGGCGACGATGGCGCTCTCGTTGCGCAACGACACCAGGTAGGTCTGCGTCGCTTCGTCCCACGTCACACAATTTGCGTGCGTCCAGCCGAACCCGTCGTCGTCGATCGTGGCGTCGTAGCTGAACGAATCCCAGGCGCTCCACAGGTCGCGCTCGATGCCGTCCGCGTCGCGCTCCACCAGCTTGTCGCCGCGCGCCCAGAAACCGTCGACGTCCCGGAAGTCGGAGACGAGCCACGCGAGCGCCCCGTCGGGGAGCTGGGCGAACGCGTGATGCCCCTCCGCGATGGCGATCTCGGTCGTGGTCCCGTCGAACGGGTCCTCCTCGAGGATCCTCCCGATCCCCGCCGCGGCATCGTCCGGAGAGAGCGGATTCGGGGTGAACTCCAGGTAACGGACCTTCTGGTGCGCCAGATCGAGCTGCGCGTCGGTGATGGCCACGCCCTTGGTGTCGTTGAACGACCACCACAGGGGCGCCCCCTCCGTCGAGAAGATCGCCGCTCCTTGAGGAGAACCGAAGAGCGAGGAGACGAACCACCCAGGGTCTTCGTCGCCGCCGGAGCGGGAGAACACCGGGAATTGAGGCGGCGCCGGGTCCGCGGTGACCTCGGTCGCCAACGTGTCCACCACCTGGTCCCCGTCCAGCACCTCCACCGTGACCGGCTCCGTGGCCTGCGGGAGCAGCCCCACCAACATCGCGGCGTGCTCGACGCCATCGCCGCCATCGACCACCCGTTCTGGGTCGGTGCCCCACCGCAGCCGGGAGTGGGCCGCGATCGTGGTGTTCCAGCTCACCCTGACGAAGGTGCCACCTCCGTGTACCATGCGCACGTCCCCGTCGAGGGCCGGGGCGCAGGCAAACAGCGCGGTCACAAACAGCACCCGCGCTCCTAACCGCTACTCGCCACCAGTGTGCGCCAGTCGACGATACCGGGCGAAGAACGAAGCGACTGGCGCGTGAACGACCTCGGAGGCGTGCTCGCCGAGCAGCGGGTCGAGGTGCCCCCAGCCCGCCGGCAACTGCAGCACTTCCGCCCCGATCCGCCGCACGAGCGGGTCCGCAGCGCCCGCGGGGCACGCCGGGTCCTCGCTCGGAAGCACCACTTGCGCCACCGCGGGGCGGAGCCCGGCCACCACATCGAGGCGCCCGGTGGCGTCGGTCAGCGCGCCTTCGGACACCCACCTCGCGATCTGCCGGACGACGCCGCCGTGGAGGTCCCCCGCCGCGTGGCGCAGCCGGCCCCGAGCGCGAGAGCCCTCCGTGTCGGGGGAGGCCACGTCCGCGCCTCCGGCGACAAAGGGGGTGAAAAGCTGCTGAAGTCGCCGGGTCGGCAACACCCAACCGCCCGGGAGGAGCGTGGCCACGAGGCCCGCGGTGCGCAGCGTGGATGCGGGAGAGCGGAAGCTCACCGCCGGGGCGAGCAGCGAGACCCCGGCGATTCGGGTCTCGGCGCCGAGCGCCGTGGCGAGGCACCACAGCTGGGCGCCGAAGCCGTGCCCGACCCAAAATGCGCGAGGAAAGCCGCTATGCTCGAGGATCACGTCCAGCGCGGCGGGCACATCGCGGGTGGCGATGTCGTCCACCGAGAAGGGCGCCGCGTCCGCCGGCGCGACCGCGCAGGGATCGCCGCGATGTTCGAAGAGGTACACCGAGAAGCCGGCATCGCGCAGCGCCTCGGCCAGGCCACGACCGGCCTCCAACGCGAAGTCCCGATGGGTACCGCCCAGGCCGTGGGCAAGCACGACCGGCTCCCCGGACGCGCCCGGACGAGGCGGGAGATGGAAGACGTCCGCGCCCCAACCGTCGTCCGCGCGGTAGCGGAGGCGGGTGAGCGGCGCGTGGTCGGCGCGGACGAACGGAGCGCGGTCCCCCGGCTGGAGCATCCGCCAGGTCATCGCGAGCGCCGAATCGCCGATCGCGCGCAGCACGTCGCCCCCGTCGGGGAGCGGGCTGGGACGCCGGAGATCGGGTAGCGAGCGACCGTCGGTCATGGGGGTTCCTGGGGAGGGCGGACAGGTCGTGCGGGAGCTCGGCTTGTGCGCGTCGTCCTTCCCCGCTCCAGGGCCGGACAACGAGAGATACTGCAGGGATACTTCAGCTTCTACTTCTGCGACGCACGAACCTGTCCGTCCTCCGGGACGGCGCGACGGAACTCTGAACCTGCGGAGCAGGGGAGCTCTTGCCGCGTCAAGACTTTTCTACCACGGCCCCTCGCTGAAGGGAAGATCGGCAGGCGAGAATTCTCACTTCCTGGCGGTGCTCGAAAGATCGCGGCGTTGGACGATTCTCGGATGCCGATCGGGAACCCCTCGCGGGCGCGGATGTCGAGCGCTACATGCTGCACGTGTCCCGCTTTCTCCGCCTTCTCCTGCGCGGCGTGCTCACTGTCACCGTCGCGCTCGGCCTCGCGGAGCTCGGCCTCCGCGTGGTCGACGGCTTCGCCTTCCCTCACCTCAACGTCTACGAGGCCGACGCCGTCTTGGGGGTGCACCTCCGCCCGGGCGCCGTCGAGCGCGTGGCCTTCGGCGGGAACCCGGCCACCGACGTGCGGATCAACGCCCAGGGTTTCCGCGGCGCCGACTGGCCCGCGCCCGCCCCGGGCGAGATCGTGATCGTGGGCGACTCACAGGTCTTCGGGCTCGGCGTGCCCGAGGGCGACACGCTTTCGGCCCAGCTGGCGAAAGCCACCGGCCGCCCCGTCCTCAACGCCGGCGTTCCCACCTACGGACCGGCCGAGTACCGCGCGTTGGTGGACCGGCTGCTCGTCGAGCGTCACCCGGCGTCCCTGGTGATGGTGGTCAACTTCTCCAACGACCTCTTCGAGGAGGACCGCCCCAACCGGGAGCGCCACAAGGTGTGGGACGGCTGGGCCGTGCGCGCGGAGACGATGCCGGAGGGCGTCACCGAGTTCCCGGGGAGGAGCTGGCTGTTCCGCGAGTCTCACCTCGCGTTCGCCTTCCGCCGCGCGCTGTACACCCCCACCGACCCCGCGGACGTGGGCGTCGTGTCGGAGGGCACCGCGGGTGACCTCGTGGCGGCGGTCGCGCCCGCGTCATCGGGATCGGCGGAGACGCCGCCGCCCCCCACAGCGGGCGAGGGTGGTTCTCCCGACCGGGAAGGAACCGCCGCCGCCGGAGCTTCCGCCCTCCACGAGCTGGAAGAGGCGGCCCGCGAGCGTCGCTACGCCGAGGACACCCTGCTCTGGCTGCTGACGGAGGTTGATCCGACGTGGAAGTACACGGACCGCGTCGCCGCGCAGGCCGTCCGTGAGCACAACCAGCCCGGAGACATCGTCTACGAGGCCGAAGCCGAGGGTGCCCGAGGCGTGGCGGTCACGGCGGAGCTGCTCGCGCGCGGCGCCAAGATGCGCAGGGTCGCCCGGCCCACGCTCGAAGCCTGGCTGGCGGCGCACCCGCACCCCGAGGGCCGGGACGCGTCAACCGCGGAGCAGGTCCGTAAGACCCTCGCGGACTGGGAGAGCTACGGCGAGCGCCTCGGCGAGCTGGCGACCGCGCCGACCACGGGGGCCGACGCCGCACCCTCCGCCCTGCACGACTGGCTGGTGGACCTCGCGGTCGCCGTGGAGGCCGGCGGCGCCGAGCTGACCGTGGTCGCCCTCCCGCTCGACGTGCAGGTCTCCGACGCCGAATGGACCAAGTACAAGGCGGCGCCGGTCGACATGACCGAGAGCCGCACGCTCCTGGACGATCTTGTCGCCGACGCGCACGCCCGCGGCGTCCGCGCCGTCTCCGTGCTGCCCGCGCTCGCCGCCGCCGAGCCCGGCGCGTTCCTCAACGGCGACCTCCACATGTCCGCAACGGGCACCGCCGCCGTCGCGGGGGCGGTCGCCGCCACGCTCGCCGATCCGGCCCCCGTCGTGAAGCCCGGTCCCGGTTTCCCGGCGGGCCGCAGCCGGATGCCCGAATGGGACGAGGCGGCCCTCGCGGACGAGATCACGGTCGCCGGGTCCACGCGCAACCGCTGCTCCACGCGCCGCATCCGCGAGTGGCTGGCGGTCGATTGTTCCCGTCGGAACGACAGCGCTTCGGACACGGGGGAGCCCCCCGAGCTGCAACTCGTCGTCGCACCGCTGGAGAGCGCCTGGACCCGCCGCCACGCGACCACCAGCGTGCTCGTCCCGCTCATCCCCGGCTACGACGTGACGATCGACTTCCACTGGGCGAAGGCGGCGCCTCGGCCGATGCAGGCGCACGGCGACATGCTCCGCGCCCTCCCGACCGACCCGTTGTTCGGCACGCTGTCCCCCGCGGCCAACGCCGACCTCCAAGCCGCGTTGGGGGCGGGGTCCAGCGGCACGCTCGCCGACGCGCTCGGCCAGGCCGCGTCGCGACCACAGGCGGCCCCGCCGCCCCCGGCGACGGTCGATGCCCACACCGCCGCCCTCCTCGCCGACGACCCGTGGCAGGATGGTCGCCACGAATCCCTCACCGTCCGCTGGTCCGGCGACACCCCGACGCTCCGCTTCGAGCCGTCCGCCGTGGCGTTCCACGCCACAGAGCGTACCAGTCCAAGCGCCGCCTGCCTCGCCGACCGCACGTACCTCGACGCCTGGTTCAACGAGTCGCGCGGCTGCGCCGCGAGCTACTCCGCCTGCGACGACCTCGTGCGCTGCGCGCAGGGCGCCCTGCCCCCCAGCTGCGCCGAGGGCTCCGCCCCCGTCGGCGGCCCCGGCTGGTGCTACGCCCTCTGCGACGCCGCGAACCCCTGCGCGGAAGGGCGCTGCACGGCTTGGGAAGGCGGTCACGTCTGCATGTGACCCGTCGCGTGTTGTGCACCGGGCCGGTCCGCGGGCGCCCGCGATGATAAGCGGGGCCGCCATCGAGAGGCCGACCGTGAGCAGCACCATCATCTGGACCGAGATCGACGAGGCCCCCGCCCTCGCCACCTACTCCCTCCTCCCCATCGTCCAGGCGTTCACCAAGGGCACCGGCGTGTCCGTGGAGACCCGGGACATCAGCCTCGCCGGCCGAATCCTCTCGAACTTCCCGGAGCACCTCCGCCCCGAACAGAAGGTGGCCGACAACCTCGCGGCCCTCGGCGAGCTCTCGCTCAAGCCCGAAGCGAACATCATCAAGCTCCCGAACATCTCCGCCTCGATCCCCCAGCTCAAGGAGGCGATCAAGGAGCTCCAGGCCCACGGCTACGCCGTGCCCGACTACCCGGAGGCCCCGAGCACGGACGAAGAAAAGGCGATCAACCTACGCTACGCGAAGGTGCTCGGCAGCGCAGTGAACCCCGTGCTCCGGGAGGGCAACTCCGACCGGCGCTGCCCGCCGTCGGTGAAGAACTTCTCCAAGAAGCACCCCCATCGCCTCGGCAAGTGGTCGTCGGCCAGCAAGTCCCACGTCGCCGCCATGGCCGACGGCGACTTCTACGGGAGCGAGAAGTCGGTGACCCTCGCGGCCGCCACCAGCGTGCGCTTCGAGCATGTCACCGCGGTGGGCACCACGGTGCTCAAGAAGGGCCTCGCGCTCAAGGCTGGGGAGATCCTCGACAGCTCGGTGATGCACGTCGCTGCGCTCCGCGCCTTCTTCGCCGCCCAGATCGACGACGCGAAGCAGACCGGCCTCCTCCTCTCGCTGCACCTGAAGGCGACGATGATGAAGGTGTCCGACCCGGTCATGTTCGGGCACGCCGTCACCGTCTTCTACAAGGACGTCTTCGACAAGCACGGGGAGACGTTCAAGGCCCTTGGCGTGAACCCGAGCAACGGCCTCGGCGACGTCTACGCCAAGATCGCCAAGCTGCCCGCCGACCAGAAGGCCGCCATCGAGGCGGATATCCAGGCCGTTTACGCCACCCGCCCCGCGCTCGCGATGGTCGACTCCGACAAGGGCATCACCAACCTCCACGTCCCCAACGACATCATCGTGGATGCGTCCATGCCGGTCGTCGTCCGGGACTCCGGCGGCATGTGGGGCCCCGACGGCAAGCTCCACGACACCAAGGCGATGGTCCCCGACCGTTGTTATGCCGGGATCTACCAGGCGGTCTTTGAAGACTGCCGGCAGAACGGCGCCTACGACCCGGCGACCATGGGCAGCGTCCCCAACGTCGGCCTGATGGCCCAGAAGGCGGAGGAGTACGGCTCCCACGACAAGACCTTCATCCTCCAGGCCGCCGGCAGCGTCCGCATCGTCGACGAAAACAGCGGCGCCGTGCTGATGGAGCAGGTCGTCGAGGTCGGCGACATCTTCCGCGCCTGCCAGACCAAGGACGTCGCGATCCGTGACTGGGTCAAGCTCGCCGTACGCCGCGCCCGCGCGACCGGCGCCACCACCATCTTCTGGCTTGACGAGGCCCGCGCCCACGACGTCGAGATCATCAAGAAGGTGAAGGCGTACCTGCCCGACTCCGACACCACCGGTCTCGACATCCGCATCCTCTCCCCGGTCGAGGCGATCAAGGTCTCCCTCGCCCGCATCCGGCAGGGGCTCGACACGATCTCGGTCACCGGCAACGTGCTCCGCGACTACCTCACGGACCTGTTCCCGATCCTCGAGATCGGCACCTCGGCGAAGATGCTCTCGGTGGTCCCGCTGCTCGCGGGCGGTGGCCTCTTCGAGACCGGCGCCGGCGGCTCGGCGCCCAAGCATGTGCAGCAGTTCCAGAAGGAGAATTACCTCCGCTGGGACTCCCTCGGCGAGTTCTCGGCGCTCGGCGCCTCGCTCGAGCACATCGGGGCCACCTCCGGCAACGCCCGCGCCACCGTGCTCGCCGACGCGCTCGACGTGGCGATCGGCCGCTTCCTCGACAACAACAAGTCGCCGGCACGCAAGGTCGGCGAGATCGACAACCGCGGCAGCCACTTCTACCTCGCGCTCTACTGGGCCGAGGCGCTCGCGGCGCAGACCAAGGACGCCGAGCTCGCGGCCCGCTTCGGTTCCGTGGCCAAGTCTCTCGCGGGGAACGAGGCGGCGATCAACGCGGAGCTCCTCGGCGCCCAGGGCAAGCCGGTGGACATCGGCGGCTACTACCAGCCCGACCGGGTGAAGACGGGCGCGGCGATGCGGCCGAGCGCCACGCTCAACGCGATCATCGACGGGATGTAGGGGGAGGAGCGCTCACCGCTCCTTCCGCTCCATCACGGTGAACTTCCGCTCCACGCGGTTGCCGTCGGCGTCCACCAGCGTGAGCTGGTGGGCCCCCGGCGCGGGCGCCAGCGCGAGCTGGTGGGGCGCGACCGTGGTGCCGACGAACTGATCGTCGAGGTGCCAGTAGAGCTCCGCCGTCGGATCGCGATGGCTGGCTTCGAAGACCACCCGGCCCTCCTTTCCGTCGAGCTCGACGGGCACGAAGACCGCCGCGCCCGGCGCTGGGGTGAGCAGCGCCATCGGCGAGGCGCTCTCCGACGCGGCGCGGCAGTCCTCCCGTAGCGCCGGGAGCGGCCGATAGTCCGGGTGTTGGCGGGCGTAGAACCACTCCTGGCCCGCCGGAAGGGAGAACCAGCTGCGCGTCACCATGTTCGCCGGGCTCTCACACTCGCTGGTGACGCGGTGTTCGCACCCCGCGTCGCAGTGGATCGGCTTGCAGAAGGCGCAGCCCTTGGCCCGCTCGCCGGCCTTCGGCACGAAGGTGGTGGTCACGTCGGCGCAGTCGGGGCCCGCGAGCATGCCGCTGTGCGCGCAGACCTTCACCGGAACGAGCGCCCCGACCGGCTCGGTGAAGCGCCCGGAACCTTTCACAAGGTCGAAGAGGTCGAAGAGCACCGGCGCGGCCACCTGGTAGCCGGTGAGCTCCGGCCTCCCCTCCCCGTCCGCGTTGCCGACCCACACGCCGATGGCGTAGGTGGGGGTGACCCCGATGGCCCAGGCGTCGCGGAAACCCTGGCTGGTCCCGGTCTTCCATGCGACGGTCTCCGCGCCGCGGAAGCTCCGCCAGCCGCTCTCCACGCCGGGGCGGTTCACCTCGTCGAGCGCCTGGAGGGTGAGCCAGGCCGCGCCAGGATCGAGCACCGCGGCGCGGGGGCTGGGGGGCGCATCGGAACGCCAGTGCAGCGCGGGCGGGAGCACGCCGTCGGGGTGACTCACGGTGAGCGCGAGGTCCCGGTACATCCCGACCAGCTCGTCGAGGCGCCCTTCGGCGCCGCCGATCACCAGGGAGAGCCCGTAGTCATCTGCGGTCCGGAACAACGTGGTCATGCCGAGCTGGCGCAGGAGGTCGGTGAAGCGGTGGACGCCGAAGTCGCGGAGCATCCATACGGCCGGGACATTGCGGCTGCGCGCGAGCGCGGTCGCCGCCGGCAGGGCGCCCACGTAGGTGTGGTCGAAGTTCTGCGGGGCGAAGCCGCCGATCCGCGCGGGAATGTCCGACACGAGCTGCCGGGGCAGGAGCTTCCCCTCCCCCAACATCGCCGCGTACAAAAACGGCTTGAGCAAGCTGCCGGTGCTTCGGTGGGACTCCACGAGGTCCACGTGGCTCCCCGGCGTCGCCCCCGGCGACACGTTCCCCACGTAGGCCACGACCTTGCCGGTCTCCAGCTCCACAATGAGCGCCGCGCCGTTCTCCACGCCGATGCCCTGGTTGGCGCGGTGCGCGCGCTGCACCACCTCGGCGGCGCGCACCTGGAGGTCGCGGTCGAGCGTGGTCTGCAACCGGGTGCCATGCGCCTTCGCGAGGAGATGAGGAGCGTCCTGGGGGATCGGCCCCTGCACCCCTGGGAGCGGCTCCGCCTTGGCGGCTTCGAGGTCCACGGGATCTAGCGCGCCATCCGCCGCCAATTCGTCCAAGAGACCGTTCCGCTTGGTCTCCAAGGCGTCTCGATTGCGCCCCGGGTGGACGAGGGCGGGGCTGTTGGGCAGCACCGCGAGCGTCGCTGCTTCGGCCCAGCTCAGCTCGTCCGGCGTTCGTTGGAAGTAGCGCCAAGCCGCCGCCTCCAGGCCGACCGTGTTGCCTCCGAACGGCGCGTTCTCCGCATACATGGAAAGAATCTCGGCCTTCGAGCATGCGGCCTCCAGCCGCACCGCCAACGCCGCTTCGACGACCTTCTCGCCGTACGTCCTCGGCGGGTTCCCGCGGGCAATGCGAACCACCTGCATGGTGATCGTGCTCGCTCCGCTGACAACGCCGCCCTCCTGAACATTCAGTCGGACCGCGCGGAGCACCGCGAAGGGGTCTATCCCAGGGTGCCAGTCGAACCGGCGATCTTCGAACCGCTTGACCGCCTGGGCGTAGCGTGCGGGCACCTTCCCCGTGCCCGGGAACCGCCACTGCTCGTCGGTGGCGACGGTGGCCCCGAGGAGGCGGCCCTGCGCGTCGACCACCACGTTGGAGCGCGGGGCGTCGATCCGCACCACCGGCATCGCGAAGAAGCCTGCGGCCAGCGCGACCCCCAGGAGGAGGCCGCGCTTCATTCGCACGGGGAGCTCCATCGTTCGCTCAGCCTTCCGGCAGCGCGTCGACCTGGATCCACTGGCCGGGCACGCGCGCGACGATCGACTCGTCGTACATCGCGTTCACCGACACGCCGGGAAGGTAGAAGCGACCGGCATAGCTGGCGTTCACCGGCACGTCGTACTCCACCGAGGCCCCTGCCGCGAGGTCCAGGTAGGTGTAGACCCGATCGTCGCGGACGTCGCGGTAGTCGTAGCCCTGGCCCGGGCCGGGGGCGAGGTTGTTGATCTGCCACCCGCTCGGGAAGACCTGGGTGAGCGCGAGCTCGTCCAGCTTGATCCCCGAGGTGTTCTGCACCGTCACGTGCGCGATGAGGTCCGTGCCATGCTCGACCACGCTCACATCCGGCACCTCGTTCCCCGCCGCCGTACGGTACGTCACGCTGAGGGCCAGCCCCTGAGAAGCCGGTGTCTCATTGCCGACCTTGGGGATGCCCCGGGTGACGACGCGCGCGAACACCGGCTTGTCGCCCGTGTTTTGTACCTTCACCTTCGGCGTGCCGGTCTGCTTGATCCCGAGCGGCACCTGGATCAGGGCCTTGGTGCTGCCCACGGGCGTCGCCGCGCCGCCGTCGAGCGACCAGCTCGCGGCGATCTTGTCCCCCGCGCCCCCCGCCACCTCGGCGAACCTCGCCATCGCCACGAGCGAGTACGCCGTCTCCTGCGTGCTGAGCCAGCGCGCGTCCGTCATCCCGGCCGAGACCTGCTGCGCGAGCTTCTGGGCGCGGTCGAGATCGCCGAGCAGCACCGCCGCCTCGAGCATCATCGCCCGATCGCGGAGGTCGGAGCCAAAGGTCCCGGAGAGGTCGTGGTAGGGCTTCACCTCCACGCCCACCTTGGCGATCACCGCCTGGGCGCTCGCTTTCTGCCCCGCGAGCAGGTACGCCGCGCCGAGGCGCCAGCGGGCCGCGTCGGAGAGCGTCACCTCCTTCAGCCGGTTCATCGCGCCGATGTCGGGCTGGCCGGCCAGGGCGAGGGTGTAGAGGCGGTAGGCCTGGTCGAGGTCGCTCTCGCCCGAGGTCTTCACCCAGCGATTGGCGCGTTCATGCTGATATTTGAGCCAGCTCGCCCGCATACCGACCGGGAGGGTGTAGCCGGCGCGCTCGGCCTCGATCATGAAGTGGCCGGCGTAGCTCGACCCCCACTCGTTGCTCGCTTCGCCCGGCCAGTAGCCGAAGCCGCCGTCGCTGTTCTGGAACGACGAGCGGAGGCGCGAGATCCCCGCCTTCACGTTCTTGTCGACGTCCGCGGCGTGCGACGGGCTCAGCTCGGTGAGCCGGCTGAGGTACACCTGCGGGAAGACCGCGCTGGTGGTCTGCTCGATGCATCCGTGCGGGTAGTCGATGAGGTCGTCCAGCCGGCGGCTGAGGTCCATCGGCGGCACCCGGGAGAGCTCGATCGTGGCCTCGTTGGTGCCCGCGAGCCCCGGGAGGAGCGCGTCCACCGACCACGTGTCGCCCGGCCGGATCGCCGTGGCCACCACGTGCGTCTCCGGGCTTCCCGGCTGCCGGACCTGGATCTCCACGTCCTGCTTCGCCGTCTCCCCGCCGCCCGTGGCGATGACGTGCACCCTGGCAACGCCCACGCCGTCGGAGACCTGGAGCTTGAAGGTGCTCATCTTGTCGCCGACAGCCGCGAACCTCACCGTGCGCTTGCTCTCGCCGACGACCTTCACCGGCCCCTCGGTGGTGACGGTCACGCTCACGTCCTTCACCTTGGTCTCCAGCGCGAAGATGGAGATCGGCAGGTCCACGGTCTCGGAGGGGCCGAGCTCGCGCGGGAGGCTCGCGAGCACCATCAGCGGCTTCTTCACGGGAACGGCGGTCTGCGCGGCGCCGTACGCGCCATCGTGGCCGGCCACCACCATCACCCGGACCTCACCGACATATTGGGGAATCTGGATGTCGTGCTTCTTGGTCTCGCCTGCGGACAGGGTGAACGGCCCGAGGTAGCTCACCATCGGCTTGAACCGTTGGGCCTGCGGGGGATTCGCCCCGCTGCCACTGCCGTCACCGCCGATGCTCAGCGTGTTGTCCAGTGCCTGGCCGTACGCACCCGCCACGAGGTCGAAGAGGTCCCAGGAGCGGACGCCGAGCGCCTTACGCTGGAAGAACTCGCCCCAGGCGTTCGGGGTCTGGAAGCGGGTGAGGCCGAGCAGTCCCTCGTCGACGACGGCGAGGGTGTAGGTCATCGCCCGACCGGTCGCCTCCGACACGGAGATCGAGGCGGTGGTCTCCGGCGCGAACGTCGACGCCGTGACGATCTTCGGCTCCAGCTTCGTGTGGGGGTCGAAGACCTCGATCGGGGTGATGCCGTAGAGGCGGATCGGCGCGTCGTTGCCGTGGTCGCCGTAGGGCTGCACGACGGTGATGTTGGCGTAAACGCCCGGCGCCATCGCGGGCGTGGCCTCGAAGGTGTAGGTCGCGGTGTCGGCGCCGTCCGTCGGGGTGACCCAGGCGGTCTGCACCACGGAGGAGGCGGTCTCGAGGCTCACCAGCGCGCGACTGCCCTTCGCGATCGGGAACGTGAGCGAGATCGGCTTGCCGACCTCCTGCTTCTTCACGTCCGAGCTCACGGAGAGCACGGAGGCCCCGCCGGGCTGATCGGCGCGGGCGCGGCCGGCCCAGCCCGGCCAGTCGATGTAGACGATCTTGCCGGTTCGATGAGCGCCATTCTCGTCCTTGGCCACCACCATGTAGCGGCCCCAGTCCGGGAAGTGGACCTCGAACTTCCAGGTCGCCGTGCCGTTCTTCACGTGCACCTTGCCGGTCTGCAGCGGCACCAGGCTGCGGGACTGCGCGTACTCCGCGAGGTTCTCGGAGCCCTTCTCCCACCACCAGCGCCACTCGATTTTGTAGAGGCTCACCTCCACGTCGCCGTCCGCCACCGGGTTGCCCTTCTCGTCCACCAGCACGATCTTGGCTTCGTGCGGCGTGTCGGTGAGGAGCATGCCGCGCGCGGCGTCGCCCTTCTCGAGCTGCACGCCGACGTAGCGGGGATACGGAGAAACCGTGACCTGGGCCTCGTCTGCCGAGAAGGCGCCGGACGGCTCGAAAACGCGGGTGTGGAGGGTGCCGCTGAGCAGGCCCGGTGAGCCCTCGGGCGCAGGAATCTCGGCGTCCAACTCCGCCTTACCCTGGTCGTCGAGGGTGCCCTCCCAGAGCTTCACCGGCTCGTAGGCGAACGCGGCGAGCGGGTCGTCGAAGGCGTAGTCGGTGTACTTCGCGAACGTGGTGGCCTTCGGGGCGAGGCTTAGCTCGACGTCCGCGTTGAAGCCTGGGGAGAGCGCCCCGTGGAGCCAGCGCGCCTCCAGCGTGGACTTGAGCGCGAGGTCGCTCGACGTGACGTCATGGACGTCCATCGCGATCTTCAGGCGGTTCGGCACCACCGTCTCGATGCGCAGCGTCTTCTCGAACGTCGCCCCGCCGACCTTCACGCGGGCGGTGTAGTTGCCGGTCGGCGCGTCGCCGGAGGTGCGGGTGGTGATGCGGTAGAACCCGTCGACCGGATCGGTGATCGTGCGCCGCTCCACCGTCTGCCCGAGGGCGTTGACCAGCTCGAAGTCCGCGGGGTGCTTGGCCGGGAGCTTGCCGGTGGTGTCGTGCAGCACGAACGTGAGGTAGATGTCGTCGCCCGGACGCCAGATCCCGCGTTCCCCGTAGAGGTACCCCTCCAGGCCGTGGGTGAGCGCGGCGCCGCCGACATCGAACTGGGAGGTAGACAGCGCGCTGCCCTTGTCCAGGCGCAACCAGCCGGTCTGCTCCCCGTGGTGGGCGACGAGCGCGAACGGCCGCGTCGTCGTGCCGATGTCGAGGTGGACGGTGCCATCCGCCATCGTCTGGCCCTTCGCCATCGTCTGGAGCTGGTAGTCCAGCACCTCGATGCCGGCGGAGGACACCGGCGTGGCCCGAGTGAGGTCCGTGGCGACGACGACGAGCTCTCCATCCGCACCCTGCTTCGCGATGAGGCCGAGATCGGAGACGATCACGTTCTTGTACGCCCCGATGTCGTGGTCGTACGTCGGGAGGTAGTACGCACGACGGCAGGGGTCGTCCCGGTGCTCCCAGGCGTCCCAGGAGTCTTCGCCACCCGACTCGCTGCCCTCGAAGTAGTCCCAGAAGCTCTTGTCGCTGCCGCCGTCGTCCCAGTCGCGCTCGCCACCCTCGGCGTCAACCCAGGTCTGGGCCGGGCAATCGAGGAGGATGTCGGCGCGCTTGAAGTGGACGGCGAGGCGGTACAGACCAGCGGGGTGCGCCTTCACGAGCGCGCTGACGTCGAGTCCGATGTGCTGGGTGCGGTTGTACGCCCCTTCGCCACCGGGAATCTCCACATGCTGGCTCCAGATCACCTTGCCGACACGCTTGAGCTCGTTGTTCCCGTCGAGGTTGTTGACCTGAAGGAACTGGGGGACGTTGGCTTCGTAGACCTCGGTGGCCTCCACGTCGATCGCCTTGACGTTGGTCACATCCAGCGGAATCGTGAGCGTGGCGTTGCTCGGAAGCACCACGCCGCCCGTCGGGAACACCACGGAGGGCTTCATCGGCGCGAAGCTCACCTGCGTGGTGCTGGTCTCCTTCAACGCGTAGCCGGACATGTTGCGAACGCCGGTGATGACCACGGTCTCGGCATCTGCCCAGCCGCTCGCCGAATACAGGCGGACCACGCTGCCTTCCCGCTGCATCTGGATGTCGTTGCGCCCCTCCACGCGGATGAGCCCCGCGAGGTCCTGGCGCTCCTGGAGCGGATCGGAGAAGCGCACCTCGATGTAGCGTTCTCCCGAGGTCTCCGCGCGGACCGAGGAGACGAGGAACTGGTTGAGCCCCGGCACGGTGACCGTGTCCGCATCGGAGCGGTCGACGCCGATCGGGGCGCCGTCGATGGTCAGATCGAGCTGCGAACCGTCCTCCACGCGCTGGATTCCGTGCACCACGAACTCGTGCCCGGTGCCGTCTGGATCGTGCGTCCAGCTCACGGTCAGCGCGTCGGCGCCGTGCTTCGCCGTGACCATCCGCTCTACCTTCGCGACCTCCTCCACGTCGGCGAGTTGGAGCTTGCCGGCGTAGATCTGGTGCACCGCGTCGCCGTCGGCCTCCAAGCCCACGCTCTTGGACGTGAAGTCGGGCTTGACCACCTCCACCTGCAGGTCGAACGGCGTGGCGGTGGCCTCGTTGGGCAGGAGCGTCTTGAGGTCGACGTGGGCGGTGTACGTGGTCCCCGCGACAAGGTCCACCTTGGGGCGGAAGGTGAGCACGGAGCGGCTCGTCCAGCTCAGCTCACCCTCCACGGCCGGCGTGAGGCGAAACACCGTGTCGCCGGCGACCAGCGGCTGCCCGACCACCGACTCCTCGACCACGTCCCGCACGAAGTGAACCTCGAACGGAGACTTTCGGGAGATGGTTCCCGAGGTGTGGGCGGCGACCAGGTCCGTCGGCGCGGCGGCGAGCTCAGCGGTGGCAGGGGCAGAGCTCCCGTGGCAACCCGGAGCGGCGACGAGGGCACAGGCGAGGAGGAGCGGGAAGAGCCGGAGGCGAGGAGCGTACATGACGGCGTCCGTGGAGGCGTGCCGGGGGATAGCAAGCCCCGGGCCAACCGCAAGCACCTCCGAAGCGGCCCTTCGCAATCGGACGATAGCGCGATGCTACGGATCGTAGATGAGGGCGTCCACGGGCCGTGGCACGACACCGACCTGCCAACCCGGACCGGTCGGCGGTCGTGGAGCCGCCGCGGTGAGAATGGCGGGGCGGGCCGCGCTGGCACCGGACGAATAGGGAGGCGGATGCTCCGCGAACTCCATCCTTCCCTCGAGTCGATCGTCACCACCGCGGGGATGGACCCTGAACGCCTCGGGGTGGGGATTCCCCTGGCCCCGGCGGGCGGGCCACGCCCCCCTCGGGAGAGCGTGTTCCTCGTCTGCGGGGAGCAGACGGCGGTCTGGGTGGTGCCCTCGCTGCGCGGGCTTTTCCGGGGAACGACCCCACCCCCGGACCTCGAAGAGTACCCTCCGCAGTATGTACCTGCGTTCTACTCGGTAGAACAAACGCTCCTCGGCTACGCCCGGGCCAACCGCGTGCCCACCGACCGGGAGATGGAGGATGTGTATGGCACCCTCCGGCGCCGTCCCGACGGGCGGAGTGAGCACGCGCTCCACGACGCCGTGTGGCAGGCCGCTGCGCTGCTCCTGGGGAGGGCCGCCCTCTCCGAAGCCGAGTTCACCGCCATCTTCGCGCGACTGGCGCGCTCGGCGAAGAAGTGGAACGACGGACCGACCACTCGGAACTACCTGACGTTCCTCCAGGAACGATTCGGGGGTTGAGCCGGGTGCGGGTCCGGCGGAGCGTCGGGCCGACCGGTCAGTCTTGCGCGAACCGGTAGTTGGCCTCGCCGACCAGCGGCGGCAGCTTTTCCCGGGGCAAGAGGCACGAGCGGACGTTCCAGAGCTCGGGGAAGACCCGGTAGGCGAGCGTCTGATCGAGGTACTCCACACCCGAGCTGCCGCCGCTGCCGACCCGACGGCCGATGGTCCGCTCCGCCATGCGGGCGTGCCGGTGGCGGAACAACAGCACCTGCTCCTCAAGCTCCACCGCCGTGTCCAGCAGCAGACGCGGGAACGCGAGCAGCGGGAGGTGGCGGTAGCTCTCGATGAACACCAATGCCGCCACGGCGCGGCGCGCCGAGACGCCATCCGGGAGGAGGAAGCTCCGTACGCCGGCGAGCGAGGCTTCGATGCGGGCGCGGATCTTGTCCTCGTCCGCGCCGTCGAGCACGTGGACGAGCTTGTCGCCGGTGGCGTGCTGATCGGCCTGGACCCGGGCGAAGTAGTCGTGGAGGAACTGGTCCACCACCTCGGCGTCGCCGGGAGAGTCGGGCGTCGAGCCCATGATCGGCGCGCGCACCAGCCAGCTCAGCAGCGCGTCCCGGAGGCTCACCTCCTCCATCGTGGCGCTCAACCGCGCGGCCACTGCACGGCCGCTCTCGGAGTGCGCCTGGCTGCGGATGTGCTCGATGGGATCGGTGCCCGCGTACTTGATGCGGCGCTCCGGGGTGAGCCCGAGGAGGATCTCGAACTCGCGCAGCTGGTAGCTCTGGAAGCCGCTGGACGGCAACAGCTTGTCCCGGAAGTCGAGGAAGTCCTGCGGCGGCAGCGTCTCCATCACGACGAATTGATCGACCATCAACCGGAGGATCGCGTTGACCCGGCCGAGGTGGTGCACCACGAAGGGGACCCGCTCCTCCGGCAGACGCGGCGCCGCGAGGTGATCGCGGGCGAGGCGCAGCTGGCTCAGGATGAGCTTGAACCACAGCTCGTACGTCTGGTGCACGATGATGAAGTGCAGCTCATCCGCCGAGGGGGTGCCATCGAGGCCTCCCTGGCAGTCGAGGAGCTTCGGGAGGTTCAGGTAGTCCCAATAGGTCGGTGCGGGCATCCCCGCGAGGTAACCGGTCAGGTTAGGATGGGGGCATGCTCCTCCCCCTGTTGATCGGATGCGCCACCACGCCGTGGGGCACCTGGGCGTTCACGCTGGCCGTCACCCCCGCGACGGGCGAGGAGTGCACCACCGAGGTGAGCCACAATCTCACTGGCGCGCACACGCCGGTCGTGGCCACCACCACCGACGAGAGCTGGAGTCAGACCAGCAGCACCTCCACCAGCCCCACGCTGTTCTTCGGCCGGGTGGAAGAGAGCGGGCAGGGCGCCATGCTCATCGTCGGGGCCTCCGCGTACCCCGGGAGCCACGCCGACGACGGCACGTGGACCTTCGCGTGGACCGGCAGCGAAGACGGAGACGACGAGTCGGTGCACGCCACCGGCTACGACTACCTCCACCACTGGGAGAACGCGGACACCCGTCGGGTGAAGGGCACCTTCAACACCGACACCTTCACGGGCACCTACAGCGACGAATCCACCGCCCGCGAGAAGTGGGACGAGTCGGACACCTGGTCGGAGGAGGCCGCCGCCTACGTGGGCGAGCACGGCGAAGCGCCGGTCGGCACCTACCTCGTGCTCACCGACGGCAGCGGCGTCGACTACGCGGCGAGCAACTCCCGCGACATCTACGACTGCGACAGCGCCTCCTGCGCGCTGACGGTCGAGTCCAACTGCGGCTACAGCTACGACATCACCGGGCAGCTCACCGACTTCGCCGGGGAAGACGCGCAGTGGACCGAGGACGCCGGCCAGCCGGCCGGCCTGTAGGTTGATCCTCGCGCTCGTCCACGCCGCGGCGGCCGCCGCCTACACGCTCGTCGACTCCGGGGTTCGCGCCCAGGGGCGAGCGGGCGCGTTCGTGGCCGGTGCGGACGATGTGTCGGCGCAATGGTACAACCCCGCGGCGCTCGACAACGTGCCCGGCGGGCAGGTGAAGCTCGACCTGTGGGCGGCCAGCCAGTCCGCCGCGTTCGACCGCGAGGACATCCTTGGCACCGAGCCGTTCGGCCGGGCGGTGACCAGCGCCGACCCGGTGCTGGAGCCCGCCGGGGGCGTCGTGTTCCGGCTTGGCGGGCTTCACCCTGCGCTCGCCCACACCACCGTCGCCATCGGGCTCTCCGTGCCCACGGGATCCGACTACGCCTGGCCTGCCGAGGGCGCCCAACGGTACGCCCTGGTGTCCGCGCAGGTCCGGCAGCTCTACGCGGGGCCCAGCGTCTCCCAGCAGATCACCCCCTGGCTCGTCATCGGCGGGAGCCTCCAGTACACCACCCTCTCGGTGAAAGAGTCGCTGGTCGGCACGCTGTGCAACGTGGATGAGCCGGAGTCCTGCGGGTCAGACAACCCGAGCGACGACGTGGGGCTGGCGATCACGGCCGCCGACCTGGCGCGGGTCACCGGGAACTTCGGCGTGCTCGTCCGCCCGGCAACGTGGCTGACGATCGGGGCGTCCGCGCAGCCAGGCGTCCACTTCGAAGCCGCCGGCAGCGTCACCAGCACGATCAGTGAGGACAACCAGACGGTCCGTCCGGTGCTCACCCAGGCGAGCTTCACCGACAAAGACGCCACCGTCGTCGTCGACCTCCCGTGGACTGTGCGCGCGGGCGCCGAAGCGAAGATCGGCGAGCGCGTCGAGCTGGAGCTCGACGGGACGTGGACCGGCTGGTCCGAGACCCGCTCGCTCCGCGTCACCGATCTCGACCTCGCCCTGGAGACCCTCCCCGACGGCCCGCTCCTCGGGAAGGACATCCTCGTCACCGACGACGTGGAGCTGGCGACCGGGTTCCAAGACAGCTGGAGCGTACGCCTCGGCGGCGAGGTGGCGGCGACGCCCTGGCTCGACGTACGCGCGGGCGTCTACGGCGAGACCGGCGCCACCCCCGACGCCATGGCCAACGCCTCCGTGGTGGACGCCGACAAGCTCGGCGGCAGCCTCGGCCTCACCGTACACGCCGGGAAACACCTGGTGATCGACGCGAGCGGCCTCTACACCGGCTTCGCCGACCGCACCGTCACCACCTCCTCGTACGCCCAGACCGCGCTCGACGTAGACTACCAGGACGACTACCGAACGACCGCGGGCGCCGGGCGCACCATCGGCAACGGCACCTACCTCAGCAGCGCGTGGGTGGCGGGGCTCGGGCTCGGCTGGCAGTTCGGGGCCCCGGTTGGCCGCTGAGGTCAGCGCCAGGAGCGAGCTGCGGGCCCTCTGGGAGGCCCGGCGGCTCTTCTGGGCGCTCACGGCCAATGATCTGAAGGTGCGCTACCTCGGCAGCTCGATCGGCTTCTTCTGGACCATCGTGAACCCGGTCCTGGAGATCGCCACCTACACCTTCGTCTTCTACGTGCTGCTCGACGTACGCTTCCACGCCGGACAGACCACCGGCCAGTACGTGCTCTACCTGCTCTGCGGGATGGTGGCCTGGAACGGCTTCGCCGACGGCATCACCCGCGCGACCACCGCGATCACCACCCACGGGCACATGATCCGCAAGGTGAACTTCCCGGCGGTGGTGCTCCCCGCGCAGATGGTGGCGTCAGCGGTGATCAACCAGCTGTTTCGCACTGCGGTGCTCCTGGTGGCCTGCGTGCTCATCGGCGACGGGCTCACGTGGCACGCGCTGCTTCTCCCCGTCTTCCTCCTCGCCCAGTCGCTCTTCTGCCTCGGCGCAGGGATGCTGCTGTCGGTGCTCAATGTGTACTTCCGCGATGTCGGTCACTGGGTGAACGCCGCGTTGATGATCGGGATGTTCATCACCCCCGTCGTCTACCCGCCCGGGTTGTACCCACGGAAGTTCTTCCTGCTGCTGTACCCGAACCCCATGGCCCAGTACATCGGGATCTACCAGAATCTGCTCCTGGGTCACCGCCTCCCCACGGCGATGAGCTCGGTGATCTACGCGTTCCTCGCGGCCGGCCTGGCGTTGGTGATCGGCGCGAGCGTCTTCGCGCACAACCGCCGTAGATTCGCGGACATGGTGTAGGCGAACGGCACCTGCTCCTGAGGCCCCTTGCGAGACGACGGTTCGAAGCGATACGCGACGTGACATGCTCCTGCTCCTCGTCACCGGCTGCCTGTTCGACCGCGCCACCTACGAGACACGGCTGGCGGCGCTCACCGACGGAGATGGAGACGGCTGGTCCGAGGTGGACGGCGACTGCGACGATCGCGA
Source organism: uncultured Pseudomonadota bacterium (assembly GCA_903921785.1). Classification (GTDB taxonomy): domain Bacteria; phylum Myxococcota_A; class UBA796; order UBA796; family SXON01; genus SXON01. The sequence goes on along the minus strand of CAIXRH010000038.1, from coordinate 8,442 downwards.
CGTTGCCATCGCGCCCAAGGTCGGCGAGCGGTGCAAAAAGGTGGACGACGATTGCGATGGAGAGGTGGACGAAGCTGCCGATCTCACTGACGCGACCTGGTACGTAGATGCCGACGGCGACGGCGCAGGCGCTGGCGAGCCGTTCGTCACCTGCACGCCCACTCGTGAGCTGGTGCCGAGCAGCAAGGACTGCGACGACGGTGACGCCGATGTCTTCCCCGGCGCCCCCGAGGCATGCAACGGCCAGGATGACGATTGCAACGGCACGATCGACGACCCCGAGACGGTCGCGACCCTCGACTGGTACCCCGACGGCGACGCCGACGGCTTCGGCGACGGCACCACCATCGCCAGCTGCGCCGACCCCGGCGGCGCGAGCCTCGCCGACGGCGACTGCGACGACGCAGACTCCGCGGTGAACCCGGGCGCCACCGAGACCTGCAATGGCGTGGACGACGACTGCAACGGCGCCGTGGACGACGCCCCCGCGGTCACCTGGTACCTTGACCGGGACGAAGATGGGTTCGGCGACGACGACGTCACCTACCTCGTGTGCTCCCCTCCTCCCGGCTACGCCGAGCGTGGCGGCGACTGTGACGACGGGGAGCAGACCGTACATCCCGGGGCCTGGGACGCGTGCGAGGACGGCGCCGACGCCGACTGCGACGGCCTCGACGTGCCGTGTGGCATTCCCACCGGCGAAGCCGGCCCGGACGATGTGAGCGCCACCTTCACCGGCGATGCCGGCGAGCTCTACGTCGCGCGCACCGTCGCGTCCGCGGGCGACCTCGACGGCGACGGCGACGATGAGCTGGTCATCGCCCGGCCCGGTGCGAACGGCCTGGTCGGAGAAATCCGCGTTGTGGCCGGGGACCCCACGCTCCGGCTCGGCGAGCAGCCACTCGACAGCACCGGCGCCGCCCTCCGCGGCACGACGGCCAATGCGGCGTTCGGCACCGCTCTCTCTGCCGGTAGCGACATCGACGGGGACGGCACTCCCGATCTCCTCGTCGTGAGCCTGTTCGACGGCAACGCGTACCTGTTCACCCAGGGCGCCGCCCTACTTGCTGGTGGCCTCGTCGACACGGACGCCACCCTCACCCTCCCGGGTCCCTCCGCCGACGACGAGTTCGGCCTGAGCGTCGCCCTCCTCGGCGACGTGGATGACGACGGTCTCGGCGATTGGGCCATCGGTGATCCCACCTACGACGGCGGCCGCGGTGCCGCCTTCCTCTACTACGGCGACCGCACCACCGGGACCCGCGACACTGACGCCCCCGACGTCGTCACCCTCACCGGCCTCACCGTCGACGCACAAGGCGGCCACGAGGTGGCGGCGATCGGGGATTTTGATGGGGACGGGGTGGGGGATTGGGCGGTCGCCGACAACGTCACCACCGGAGAGGGCGCAGCCCGAACCCGGCTGTTCACCTACATGGGCGGCTCGACCCGCGTGCCGTCGGGGTCCCTCGATGGCGCCGACCTGATCTGGGAGGGCATGCCCACGGACGGGGCGTTTGCGGCAGTGAGTGACGGTGCCGACGTCAACGGCGACGGGCGACCCGACGCGGTCTTCGGCGCGCCGAAGTACGCGGACGACGCGGGAATCGTGGAAGTGGTGTTCGGAGACCCCGTACCGTCAGCTTCCGGGGACATCCTCGCGCTCGCGGACGTGAAGTGGGCCGCAAGCACACCGGGAGCGCGGCTAGGTGAGTCGGTGGGGGTGTCGGGCGAGCTCACGGGCGACGGGTACGCGGACGTGACCGCCTCCACGACCCGTACCGGCACCCTCGGGCCCGCCCTGTACCTCCTTCCGGGCGGCGCTGGCGTCCACGGCGACTACGACCTGGCGGACACTTCCCTCCACCTCAACGGCGGAAACACGGAACTTGAAGGGGTTGGCATCGCCAACGCCCTCGACTTCAACGGCGACGGCGCCCAGGACCTACTATTGAGCGCCTGGGACGACACGACGGCGCGCGGGCAGGGGTGGATGATCTACAACGCCCCCTGACCCCTACGTCCCCCCCGCGTCGAACCGCGCCTCCCGGCACACATTCGCCACCGCGCCGCTCTCGATGAACCCACCATCCGAGCTCAGCTCGCCCTTCCCGCAGTTCACCGCCACCGCGGCGTCGAAGTTGTGGGGGTCGCAGGCGGTGATGAAGCCGAGGAGGAGGAAGCGGTCGGGCACCTCGGTGAGGTTCATGCCCGACGCGAACAGCCGCTCCAGGCGGGCGAAGTCCGCCACCAGGGGCAACGTCTTCCGCGTCAACCCATGACGGGCGATCGACGCGAGGAGCCCCGCGCGGGCGACGGCCGGGTGGGCGTCGACCATATCGGCGTAGCGCTCCGCCGAGCGCGCGAGCCCCGCGAGGTCGAGGTACTCGCTGATCGGCTTGCCACCGCCCGCGTCGGCGCGGACCATCATGTAGTGCTGCACGTACAGGCACTTCTTCACGTGGAAGGCGGACAACATCGCGAAGTACAGCTCGTTGAACTCCCGGACGTTCTCGCGGGTGATCTCCGGGCGCTGCGCGCTGAGAAGGTCCACGATCTCGTCGGGCATCAGCATCGCGTCGCCGAGCGACGAGCCGTCCTTGTTGACCGCCTTGCGCGCGCTGCCGAGCATCCGCAGCCCGAGGAAGAAGACTTCGCGAATGAACCGGTTCTCCGGCTGCATCGCGAACTCCACGGTGCGACTCACCTCGGCCTCGTTCACCCCCTTCGCGATGACGACGATGAGGCTGGTGGCGATGCCGAGCTCCCGGAGGTTCTTGAGCGTGGCCATCCGGGCCTTGTTGAGCTTGCGCCCGCGGAGCACCACGTTGGCGTCGTCGTCCTGGCCGTCGAACTGGAGGAAGACCTCGTCGACTCCCGCGGCCTTCATCCGCTCGGCAAACTTCCGATCCGCGAGCTTCAGGCCGTTGGTGTGGAGCGCGGCGATGCAGCCGGCGGCCTTCACGGTCCGGACCCACTCCTCGATGTCCTCGCGGAGCGTCGGCTCCGCCGCCATCAGGTCGATCTTGATGCCGCGGCGCCCGGCCAGCAGCTCCTTCAGGCGGTCAAGGCCGAGGTCCGGCGTCGACTCGGTGTTGGCCTTGGCCAGGCAGATCGGGCAGTCGAGGTTGCACTTCTCCGTCATCCGCACGATGTAGTCGCGCTGGGGGTAGCTCTCCGCGTTCATCCGGAAGTAGATGCGGTCGAGCTTCTCCCAGTCATCCGGAGCGCGGGAGAGCACCTGGGCGCTGTAACCGTGGGTGGGACAGAGCTTCTCCAGGCGCGCTTCATGGGCGTCGCGGACGACACGACCGGGCACATCGGTGACGCATGTGGGGCAGCGCCCACGGGTGTGGCGGATCACACGGAGCCCGGGCGGGTCCTCCCAGGCGGTGGCGATCGGCCCCGGTGCCGAGTGCGGCGGGGCGTGGGCGGCGGCGTGATGGGGCGCAGCGACCGGCGGGGCCGTCGGCGCGTGGGAGCCAAGCTCCGCGTTGAGCTTCTCCCAGGCCGCCATGGCCTTGGGGAACAGCTCGTCCTCTTCCAGCTTGGTGTGGGTCTCCAGATCGTCGAGCAGGTCGAGGAGGTCGTTCTCCTGATCCCCCAGGAGCTTCGCCGCGGCGCGCACGCACGTCTCCAGGGTGACGAACACGTCGTGCTCGTAGCGCATCCGGTGGATGCCGGCCTCGGGCCCGTCCCCGGCCGGGTTGTGACCCTCCGCGATCGCCACGATCATCGGGAAGAGCACCCGCTCCTCCACGTCCAGGTGAGGCTCGAGGACCTCCAGCATCTGCCGCCACGGTTCGGTGATCGCCTTCGGCGAGCCGAGCTCCGCCATGCGTGCGGTGAAGCGCGGAATCTCCCGGCGGAGGCGCGCGTGGTGCACAGACAGGATGTGGTCGACGAGCTCAGGGAGGGTCATACGCCGCGCGTTGCAAGCCTCGTGCCGGACCGAAAGGTCGTTTGACGCCCCGGGGCTGCTTCACAGCGGGATGACGGAGCGGCGACCCAGGCCCGGCGTGCCGCCCGGTCGCCCACGGCGGTCGAGGAGCCGCAGCGGCGAGAATGGCGCGCCGCGACACGGGGGCCGCCGCGGCGCCGCGACGCTGGTCCTGGCTCGCGAGGGCGTAGGGGGGCCGGGAGGGAAGGACACGAAGCGGGAGCTCCGCGCTCAGCTCGCCCGTCGCACCGGGTGGGCCTCGTTCCAGACGCTCTCCGCTTCGGCCAACGCCCGTTCCGGCGTGAACGCCCGCGTGGGCAGCCGCCGGAGCACCTCCAACGCGCCGTGATCTACCCCCCGCCGCTCGCCGGCGACCTGGTAGACCGCCACGACCGCCGCCTTCAGTGCGATCGCGGTTTCCCGTGTTTCGAACGGCGCTCGTTGGGGATCCGGGAGCCACGCCAGCGCCTGAACGACGCCCGCGGGCAGCCCCCAGTTCGCCGTCACCAACATGCCGAGCCCGGGAGCCAGGCGTTGGGCGACCGCCTCGATCCGCGACCGATCCGCCACGACCTTGGCCTTTCCGGCAGCGGCCCGGTAGACGAAGAGGCGGCCGACGTCGTGGAGCAGCCCGGCGAGCCACGCGTCGCCCCCGGGCGCGAGGCGATCCGCGACGGCCGCGATCATCGGGCTCAGCGAACGAAGCTCATTGCACTGCTCCAGGAACGCCGGGATGCGGAAGACGGGCGAATGCACACAGGCCCCCATGGCCACGCGCCACACCGCGTCCAGGCCCAGGCGCACCACCGCCTCGTCGAGCGTCCGGACCGTGCGCCGACCATACGCCGCGCCGCTGGCGGCCTCCCAGACCCGGCGCACCAGCTCGGGTTCGTCGCGGACGATCGTCGCCACGGTGGTGACGCTCGGGTCGCCGCTGCGAAGGAACCGGTCCAGCCGCAACGAAGCGTCCGGGAACAGCGGGAAGCTCCAGGTGGACGCCTCCACGTCCCGCGCGAGTCGCTCCAGGAACCCACGTTCTTCCTGCGGCGCTTCAGACACCATGTACCAAAGCCGTCCCACGACCGCGAAGCGCACCGCCTCGGGTTCCGCCCCGGGAGGGACCTCGCCGAGCTCCCAGGGTCCTCGCACCCGAGTGAGCGCGACCGGGGCGACGACACGGAGCACTCCCTCGGACGGGCCCCTGAGCGCGCTCGGTGGCGGGATCACCACCGGGTCCGTCGGGCGCGGCGGGCGCCACTTCACCCGCACCGGCTCCGGCGCGTACGTTGCCGGATCGTGACCGACAAACCGGCGCCATAGGCGGAGCCACCACGGCGGACGCGAGACGGAGGGCACGTACACACCCCAGGATCGGCCGCGGCTCGGCGAACGTGAGGCTGAAGGTCCCGCCCCCTTCTCACGTCGAATGAAATTCACGGACCCGTGTAAGCCCCGTCGGAGCGCGCCGTTGTCGCCGCGAACCCTCGGAGCCACGATGATCCTCGCCCTCAGCCTCCTCAGCACCCCCGCCCACGCCGGTTGGCAGGACCGCTTCTACAGCACCATCAGCAACGTCGAGCAGATGGTGTGGAACAACGACGTGCAGCGGCTCGTGGCCCGCGAGGGGCTCAACGTCGTCAACGTCACCTGGGAAGACACGGGCCGCAGCAAGGGCAGCTCCGTCGGGCCGAACATCTCCGACATGACCATCGGCGTGCGCGACCCCAGCGGCGCCCTCCACCCGATGCCCGTCATCCGCTTCGACAACTTCTCCGACAAGACCGCCGACGTGCGCGCCGACGAATTCTGGCTCCGCACCGGCAACGAAGACGGCGTGCGCCTGCGCACCACGTCCCTCGCCGACGTGCTCGACCGCCCCCGCGACTACATGCACGACCCCGGCAGCTGGTCCGGCCGCCGCTCCAGCCTCCGCGCTACCCGTGACGACTACGTGCTCGTGAGCGCCCAGGCCTGCTTCCTCCCCATCCCCGAGCGCGGCGAAGCCACCTTCACCCCGGTCATCTACAACTACCAGTCCTCCCCGGGGAACCCCGCAGACCTCGCCATCATGGCCACCCGCGAAGGCACCAGCATGCAGGTGGTGGAGAACGCCGGCGGCTACCTCAGCCAGCCGCTGTTCTTCAACGACAACGGCGCCCGCGCCCCCTTCGAGGCCGAGCGCGTGACCCAGTGGGCGAAGGAGCAGGGCGTCGACGTCGACAGCATCTCCGCCGACTCCGGCCTCGACGTGGTGCTGCTCATCCAGGTGCCGCTGAAGTACAAGGAGCCCGAGAGCCACTGGTACGACGGCTGGGGCTACGGCGGCGGCGGGTACGACGACGCGCCCGCGGCTTCGGCGCCGATGATGGAGGAGAAGTCCGCGGCCCGCAGCGACGTGGAGATGGCCGTCGTCAGCCACGGCGAGGCTGAGGGCCCCTTCACCGAGTTCCACGACCTGCCGATCGAGCGTGACACCCGCTTCCCCGTGCGCGTCACCGTGCAGTTCTACAAGGCGACAAGCAACGGCGTGGTCACCGCCGCGGACATCGCGGACATCCGCCACCAGATCGACAAGGTCTACGCCAAGGGCGACTTCGTCGGCAGCCTCGTGACCGGCGGTCAGACCGGCCGGCCCACCGAGTGGTCTCAGCCCCAGCCGCGCGTGTCGTCCGGCAACGGCCAGGCGACCTGGGCGGACTCCTTCTGGGACTGGCACAAGGCCTGGTAACGAAGGTTCATCGGGCCTTCCGGCCGGACAGAGACGAGGAGTACGCCAAGGGTATGCGGCGCCTCACCGTCCTGCCCGGCCGGCTTCGTTGGTGGTCGAGGTGCCGCGCTCGGCGAGAATGGCGGGGCGGGCGGGGGTGGCCGCCGGTGGCTCAGTACGTCCCCTTGATCACGAAGAACGAGCCCCGGATCGTCCCCGCCAGCTTGGACTTCTGGCGGGCGAACTTGAACTTCGCGGCCAGCTCCTCGGGCACCCCCATGCCGTCGGAGAGCTTGAAGCCGACCGCGCGCTTCTTCGAGTCGTCCACCGCGTACATCACGTTGATCGAGAGCCCGCTCTCGTAGAAGACGTAGGCGATCCGCAAGTTCTCCACCTGGAACGCGGTGGCCTCCAACGGCCGGGACGCGATGGTGAGCTTCCGCTCGGTCTGGAGGATGCGGTGCACCCACTCCACCGTGGCGGCCGCCTCGGCGGCGGCCTCGACCACGAACCGGTGGGCGTACTTGTTCTGGAAGTACCTCGCTTCGTTCGCACGAAGACCGGCGAGGGCGGCGGCGACCGGCGAGGTCTCGAGGCCCGTGGTGGAGACAGTGTCGAAGTCGACGGCGTAGGCCATGGGTCAGCTCCGCTTGGGGAGGTAAGGGAGGACGAAGAGGTAGATTCCGGTGAACAACAGCGGGATCAGCGGGACGAGGGCAAGGAAGCCCACCCAGGTGGCGGTGCTGCCGACGGCGATGGCAACGAGGTTGGCGATCACCGCGAGCGTGAACGCCGCGGACAGCCACCGGTGGGCGACGCGGATGCCGGCGGTCATGGGCGCCTCCGGAGGCCGATCATCTTCCAGCCGTTGCCCGACGGGTCGCGGAACCCCGCGTCCACCGTCCCGAAGCGCTCGACCGGCTCCTGGGTGAACTCCACGCCCGCCGCGCGCATGCGGGCGTAGGCGGCGCGACAGTCCTCCACCATCAAAACCAGCGGGGGCATCGCGCCCTTGGCGACCAGCGCCTGCAGCGCCTCGGCGGTGGCCGCGTCGTGCACCGGCGACCCGGGCAGGGCGAGGCCGAGCTGGAAGTCCGGCTGGTCGGGGTGCTGCACCGTCAGCCACCGGAACGGGCCGTTCTTCACGTCCGTGTGGACGACGAAGCCCACCTTCTCCATGTAGAACGCCCGCGCCTCTTCCTGGTCGCGCACGTAGATTCCCGCCACACCTACACCTTGACTCACGTTCACTCCGGGTCTGGTTCCGATGTACCGTCCCGGGCCTGCCGTCGCTTCTCCGAAACTGCGATCGTGAGATCGGGGCGGTGGGCGGCTCGCAGGAAGCACGAGGGGATCGCCGCGAGCTCCTGGGGTTCGGCCCGCTCCCGCGCGCGGACCTCCCCCGGGCTGGCCCCCGCGACGTCACGAAAGGTACGCCCGAACGTACCGAGGCTCCGCCAGCCGGTGACGGCGGCGATGTCCGTGATCGGGAGGTCGGTGTCGCGCAGCAGCGCGACCGCGCGCTCGACACGCCGCGTCAGGAGGTACCGATGCGGCGGGAGGCCGAACGCGTCGCGAAACGAACGGGCGAAGTGCGCCGTCGACACCCCGCTCACCCTGGCGAGCCTCGAGACGGGCCACGCTTCCTGAGAAGCGGCGTCCATCCGATCTTTCGCGCGGAGCAGACGCCGGAGGAGGTCGGGGTCCGCGGCCGGTGCGGGCGGGGGTGCGGCGGGAGGCGGGGCGGCGAGCGGCCCGACGGGCGCGGCCGCCGCGTCCGACGCTGCCGCGACGG
>CAIXRH010000037.1 GCA_903921785.1 uncultured Pseudomonadota bacterium | reverse complement strand
GCGGTCGGGGCCGCAGCGGCGCGCTCGGCCGCCGGGGCCGCGGTCGGCGCCGGATCGCTGCCGCCGGCGAAGAGCACGAAGGCGCCACCGCCGACGATCAAGAGGGCCACGGCCCCCCCGATGGCGGCGAGCAACGCGAGCGGCGGACCGGAGCGCTCGGGCGCGGCGAGGACGCCGAGGGCACGGGCGATGCCGGTGAAGGTCTCGTCGGTGGGGGCAGCCTTCGCCAGCTCGGCGGACAGTTTTGGCAGGCGCCCGGCGGTGTCGGCGGCGCGGAGGACGGCCTCCCAGGCCGCGGTTGCGTCGTCAGGGGCGGTGGTGTCGGTGGGGAGGCCGGCGACCTGGGCGAACCGCCGCTGGTCCTCGGCGCGTGGGAAGCGCCGCGCGCAGGCGCGGGCGAGGGCTACACGGTCGTCGTCATCGAGCTGCACCACCGCAATGTAACGCGCAGGTGATCCGCGTCCTCCCGGGAGGAGTCGGGAATCGCGCCCCGCCCCACCAGCCACGCCCTCGGGGGAGCGGGAGCGACCGGAAGGGTGTCGTGTGCGCGGACCCCGCATCCCTCCCTTGTGTCCCCTCCCCAATCCGTAGTACCCTCCTTTGCGTGTTCCCCCGCGTACCCCCCCTCCTGGTCGCCCCGATCCTCCTCGCCGGCTGCCCCGGGCCCACGGCGAGGCTGGCCGACTCCGCCCCCCAGCCCTACGAGGAGCCGAGCGTAGACCCGGGGCCCGAGGGACACGCGTTCACCAGCTTCAGTGGAACCACGGAGTGGCGGTGGGCGTGGAGCAAGCAGCCGGGCGAGTACGCCTGCGACCTGGTCTGGGAGACGGAGTCCACGGCATCGCAACATTGCGAAGGATGCGACTGGGCGTTCGACGTGACGTTCACCTACCAGCCCGACCAGAGCGTCGACACCGACGACTGCTTCGCCACGGTTGACAACGCGGAGACCGACTTCACCTGGGGCCTCGGGATGTCCTCGGACTACCTGGGCTACGGCTTCCCGTTCGTGATGTACTACAACAAGGCCTCGGGCTACTGGCAAGGCTCGTTCTACGCCGACTGGCAGTACCCCGACCTGGTGTGGGGCCTCGGCTCGCTCGACCGACCCTACACCCAGAATGGCGCTACGTATTACTACTCGGCGAACTGGTACGGCAAGGCGACGGTTCAGTAGCGGACGAGCCTCAGCGCGTCAGCGCTTCCTGGAAGCCCTCGGGCGGGCAGTACCCACGCGCCTGATCGGTGTGGAGCACGACCCGCAGGTCGAGCTCGTCGTGGTAGCCGAAGCGCCACGTGTCGCCGATGAGGTGGGAAGGACCTTCGGGATCGCGCACGTCGGCGGGGACGTCCTGGAGGTCGGGCGTGAACTGGGTAGGCCAGGTGCAGGCGTCCCAGGCGTCGTTGGCGAGGGCGGCGGTGCCGGCGACGAGCACCACGTTGCCGCCGGGCACGTCGGGGTCGGGGAGGCCGGTCGAGCCGATCGTGGCCATGGGCGTGGGGTATTGCTGCACGTACTCCCAGTCGCCGCTCTGGATGTAGCTGAACATGCCTGCGTCGTTGTCGCCGTGGCGGGAGGCGCTGGGCTCCGTCAGCTTGTGGCAGTAGTACCGGCCATCTTCGAGCGGGCCCTCCCAGCCGTCCTCCGCGCAGTCGTTCACGTGGTAGGTCTGGATCGGCACGCCGTCGCGGGTCGTCGCGGTCTTGAGCGTGAGCGTCGCCAGCCACTCTCGGGCGTAGGTGTCGTCGATGTTCTCGTCGTCGGTGCCGCCGGGGCGCAGGCCGTACGGGTTGTAGCCCCACTGGGCGTAGCCGATGCCGAAGGGCTCGTTGAACATGTCCGGGTAGGGTCCGTCTTCGTCGACCGCGCGGTTGGGGCAGCTGATCTGCCCCGAGCCCGGGTTGGTCGCCCAGAAGTAGTCCACGGTGACGGAGCCGCGGACCTCGACCGACGACGCGTACCACAGCCGGTCGTTGTGGGGGTGCGTGGTGTCCCCCTGAGCGCGGATGTAGTTGACCCGCCCGACCATGCCCCGGCCGAGCGCGTGGCCGTAGTCGGGGCCGTTGTTGCCGATGGAGCAGGAGTAGGCGGGGGCGTTGTCCGCGTCGTTCCAGTACGGGATGCAGACGGCCCCGAGCGCCGCGTGGTCGAACGGCGTCGGGATGCCGCCCTCCGCGTCGAAGGCGCCCATCACGTAGGCGGGGACCGGCAGATCGGGCGCGCACGCCCACAGGTGGGCCCCGGCGAGGGGGTAGGTGTACCGCTTGTCCTTGTACTCAATCCACGCGAGGACCTGGGCTTCTTCGGGGCATTCTCCGGCGTCGACGCAGGCGGGAAAGTCCCCCGCGTCGCCCTGGAGGCAGGCGGCGCAGGCGCTGTCGTCGGGGAAGAACTCGGCGGCGTAGTCGGCGCAGCGGGCGTCCTGGGCGGCCGCCGCGACGTCGCCCTCCGCGTCGACGAGCGCCTCCTGGCAGGTGTCGGGCAGCGACTCGGTGAACGGCTCGAACCCGTCGAGGAACGACGCATACGCGCCCATCGCGTAGGACGCTTCGAGGGTCTCTCCATCCACCTTCACCGAGCCGAGCACGGCGGGCTCTTCGCAGAGCGGCTCGCCGTTGTTCCCCGACCAGATCTCGTCGAACGTGAGCGCGGCGGCGCCGTAGCTCCGCCATCGGGCCGCGGGGACGTTGTCGTCGACGTACGCCTGGAAGAGCGCGCCCCGATCCAGGTCGACGTCGACCTTCTCCAGCGCGGGCCCGAGCGGGCTGAGGTCGAGCGCGGGCTCGCCCTTGCGCGGCACGAAGGGCCCGCTCGAGCCGTCGGCGAGGTCGTCGAGGTGGAGCCTGTATTCCGGGCGCACCCGCCCCTGGGCGATGAGGTCGTTGAGGTTGGTCCGGACGGTGAACGCCGGGGACGTGGCGGTGCGCGCGTCGTTGATCGGGGCGGCGAGCGGGCGCGGGTCGGCGGAGGGCGTGAACCCGCCGCCGCCCGGCGCGTCGGGGGCGCAGGCGGTCAGCAAAAGCAGGGCGTTGACAAGGGGCGTCGCGCGGGGGACCATGCGCCCATGGTACCAGTTTTCACCCTCCTCGGTTTTGTGGGCTGCGCCAGCGTGGCTGAGGTCGCGCCGCAGCCGGCCGGGGCCCCGGTGACCGCCGACATGAACGGGGATGGCCTCGCCGACCTCTCCGATGCGGTGTTCCTCCGCGAGTATCTCTTCAACCACGGTCCTAAGCCCGTGTGCGACGTGGCGGCCGATCCGCTCACCGACGGGCTCGTCGAGATGGGCGACGAGATGGTGATCCTCTCCTACGCGATCGACGGGACCAGCGTCCTGAGCCCCCTCTACACGGGCGCCTGCGATCACGCCGACGCTGCCGAGGTGCCCGCCACCACCCGCGTGGCGTTTGGCCTCAGCGGCCCGAGCTCCGCGGCGCAGACCGAGATCTTCGACGTCGCCGTCACCGTCACCTCGCCCGAGAAGGCGGTGCAGGCGTGGACGCTGTCGGTCCACGCCGACGGCTGCACGGTGCAGTCCGTCACCACCGATGGCACCGACGCCGCCCTGGTGGACAAGGGTGGCCAACGCCCGCGGCATTCTTACGCGATGGCGGAGCTGAGCAGCGCCGGGGCGGTCTCGGCGGTGATGTTCGACTGGAACGCCCCGACGGCGCTCGCGGCGCGCGCCGATCCATGGACGCTGCTCACGATGCGCGTGGAGTTGGTGGACCCGAGCTGCACGATCTCCCTGGTCGGCGGCGAGCAGGGCCCGACCGGCCCGAAGCTGCGCAACGCCGTCACGCTCGATGGGTGGACGTTCGTGCCCGCGGATGTGGAGCTGAAGATCAACGGGTAGCGGCGGCGGCGACCCGCCCCGCGAGCCACACGCTCGGGGGAGCGGGAGCGACCGGAAGGGTGGCGTGTGCCCGGACCACGCATCCCCCCTTCTCGTCCTACAGCCCCGCCGCCTCCACCGCCGCCACGACCGCCGCTTCCACCGCCTGGACCGCCTGGCCCAACGGCAGCGCGATCGACGCCCCGGCCGCCTTTGCGTGGCCGCCCCCCGCCGGGCTGATGCGCTGGGCCAACGCCGCCACGTCCACCCCGCCGCGCGACCGCAGCGACAGCTTCGTCCGCTCCGGCCCCCGCTCCACCACCAGCGCCGCGAGCGCCACGCCGGAGATGTTCTGGAGGGTCTCGATGATGCCCTCCACGTCCATCTCGTCGGCGCCGAGCTCGGCGAACGTGGCCCGGGAGATCACCCCCAACGCCACCTTCTCTCCCGCGAGGAGCCGCGCGCCGTCGCACACGCGGGCCTGCAGCCGCACCCCGGGCAGCCGCTTCTCCATCAGCACCTTCTCGCAGATCTTCCAGTGTTCGATGCCCTGGGCGAGCAGCTCCGCGGCGACCGTGTGGGTGGAGGCCGTGGTGTTGCTGTACCGGAACGCACCGGTGTCGAAGATGATGCCGGTGTAGAGCGCTTCGGCGTAGTCCCGGTCGAGCGGGACGTTCCAGGCGGACATGAGCCTCCGGATCATCACGCAGGTGCTCTCGCAGACCGGATCGACCCACGGCAGCGTGTACCCGTCGCCACCGCTCGATCGGTGGTGGTCGATGAGGCCGGTCCATCGCGCGGAAGCGAACGCCCTCGCCACCGCCCTGGGGAGGCGATGCCGGTCGCCATCGAGGACGACCACGCCGTCGTAGTCGACGATCTGCGACTCCCGGAGCATCGAATCCGCCCCACGCAGCCAGTCGTACCGGAAGCCCGGCACCCCGGCGACCTCCACCTTCACCGCGGGGGCGAGGGTGGCCAGGGCGCGCTGGAGCGCGAGGCAGGCGCCGATGCTGTCGCCGTCGGGCCCCTCGGGGCCGGTGAGGAGCACGCGCCCGCTGCCGCGGACGGCGTCGAGGAAGGCGGAGGCGAAGTCCATGAAGCACGGCTCCAGGCGAGCCGAGCGCATTATCGGAGCCGCCGCGGAGCGCAAGGCCGGCGGACACGTTAGATGCCGCGTCCTATCGACGGAAGAGAATGAGTGATCAAGAGACCGTGCCCGAAGGCACGGAGGCGGCGCCCCCGGCGGCCCCGCGGCGTAGTGACTACAAGAGCGACCGTACGTTCGCCGATTTCCCGATCTCCCCCGCCGCCCTCCAGGCGGTCCACGAGATGGGCTACACCCACGCCACCCCGGTGCAGGCGGCCACGATCGAGGCGGCCCTCGCGGGTCGCGACCTGATCGTCCGCGCCAAGACCGGCACGGGCAAGACGACCGCCTTCGGCCTGCCGATGGTGGAGCGGGTCGAAGAAGGCGCGCGCAACACCCAGGCCCTGGTGCTCGCCCCCACCCGCGAGCTCGCGGTGCAGGTCTCCCAGGAAGTGGCCCAGCTCGCCAAGTTCCGGGATGTCCGCATCACCGCGATCTACGGCGGCGTGGCGTTCCCTCCGCAGGAAGATGCGCTCCGCGCCGGCAGCGAGATCGTGGTCGGCACCCCCGGCCGCATCCTCGACCACATCCGCCGCGGCAACCTCAAGCTCGACAAGGTGAAGATCGTCGTGCTCGATGAAGCCGACGAGATGCTCTCCATGGGCTTCTTCGAGGATGTGCGGAAGATCGTGCAGGCCTGCGCGCCCGAGCGTCAGACCATGCTCTTCTCCGCCACGCTGGACGAGAGCCTCCAGGGCTTCGCCCGCAGCTACATGAAGTCCCCGGAGGACGTGCACCTGAGCTCGGACGGTGACAACGTCCACCTCATCGAGCACGTGCTCTACGAGACCTCCCCGGACTACCACAAGGCCCGCGCGCTCCTCGATCTCATCGAGCTCGAGCGGCCGCGTTCGGCGATCATCTTCTGCAATACCCGCGAAGATGTGTCCACCGTCTACACCTACCTGGATCGCCAGGGTCTCGGCGTGGAGATGCTCTCCGGCGAGCTCGCGCAGAAGCAGCGCGAGCGGGTGATGGCCCGCATCAAGGGCGGCGGCGTGCAGTTCCTGGTGAGCACCGACGTGGCGGCGCGCGGGATCGACATCAGCGATCTCAGCCACGTCATCCACTACGCCCTCCCGGAAGATGCCTCGATCTACCTCCACCGTAGCGGCCGTACCGGGCGCATCGGCAAGGAGGGCACGGTGCTCGTGCTCGCGGGCGGGATGGACTTCTCCACCCGGCTCACGCTCACCCGTCAGCACAAGATCAAGTTCGAGGTCAAGCAGCTCCCCACGCCCGAGGAGAGCAACCGCCTCCGCACCGAGCGTTTCGCGCGGATGCTGAAGGAAGCCTCGGGCACCATGGCGTACGACGCCTACCTGGAAGCCGCGCGCACCATCAAGGCCCGCCCCGACGCCGACACGATCATCGCGGTGGCCCTCAAGGCCTTCCTTGACTGGGATCGGCGCCGCAAGATCACCGCGGCGGACGACGCCTCGGAGGCCGCTGGCGAGCCCCGCTCCGAGGAGCGGCGGGAGACCGAGCGCAACGATCGGAACGAACGCAGCCGGGAGCGCGATCGGGACCGCGCCGGTGGCGGCCGGGACGATCGTGGCGGCCGGGGAGACCGGGACCGTCGCGACGGTCGCGGCCGGGACGACCGGGGCCCGCGGGACGACCGCGGCCCGCGCGATGGCGGCCGGGATCGGGATCGTGGCGATCGTCCCCCGCGCGTCGAGGGCGATCGCCCCGCGCGCGTGGAGGGCGAGCGTGCGCCCGAAGGGGCCGCGCCGGCGGAAGGTGCTGCGGCGCCGACCGAAGGTGGCGAGCGTCGGGAGCGCCGCGACCGTGGGGATCGGGGCGAGCGCCGCGACCGCCCCGAACGTAAGGATCGTCCGCCCCGCGCGGAGACCGCTCCGGCGGCCCCCAAGCCGGTGGCCACGGACGATGCGGCGCCGGTAGACGGCGTCTCCGACGGCGACGAGGACACCGACGAGGGCCCGGAGGGCGAAGCCGGTGCGGCGGGCGCGGAGGGCGGGGACAAGAAGAAGCGGCGTCGGCGTCGGCGTCGTCGCAGCGGCGGCGCGGGCGGCGAAGGTGCGGCCGGCGGCGAGTCCACGGGCGGCGAGTCCGGCGGTGGCGAGTCCTCCGGCGGCGGCGAAGGCGGCGCTTCGGAGTAGATTTTCGGTGGGTTGACCGTCCGTTGGAGGTCGGTGCCCAGGGGGTGCCGGCTCCCTGCGGTCGCCGTCGCCCTCCCTCTGGGCTCGGCCCGAAGGGCCTCGGTTCCGGCGCTGCGCGCGCCGGAACCGGTCGCGGCGTGGAGAGTGTGGCCGCCGCAGGTTCGGCGAGCCGCGCCCGCCCGCCGGTCCGGCTCACCCGGCGCCGCCGGCATTGGCTCGGTGTGGTTCGACATCGCCGCGCGGTGACCCGGCCGCTGCGGCTATGCTGGGATCGTGGCCCTTCCGCTGCTCCTCGCGTGGTTCTCCTCGGCGCTCGCCGCGCCGCCCCCGCTGTCGGTGGTGAGCGTCAACGCGTGGGGCGTGCCGAACGTCGTGCACCCGCTCCACTCCAACGAGGGCCGCCTCCACGGTGCCCTCGGCGAGTACCTGGCGGAGGCCCAACGGTTCGACGTCGTGGCGGTGCAGGAAGTCTGGCGCGAGATGTGGCGCCCCGACGTCCGCCGCGGCGACTTCCTCGCGGACGTGCTCGGCGTGGTCCCGACCTGGATTGGGCCCGTGGGGCGGGGCGGGCGGGTCGCGCCGCTGCCGCGCGCGGAGACCGGCCTCGCGTTCGCGCTGCCCGGCGCGCGCTGGACGCCGGTGAGCGTGCCGGAGCAGCACCCGTTCGCGGCCCGCGGCCGCTCCTTCGACGGGTTCAAGCACAAGGGCTTCGCCCGCGTGGTGGTGCGGGCGGAGGCGGAGGGCGCCCCGGTGGAGGTGGTGGTGATCAACACCCACCTCCAGGCGGAGAACCTGTTCGGCGCCCACGCCGACGCGACGGTGCGTCAGGCCCAGGTCCTCGAGACCCTCGCTGCCTTGACCGCCGAGGCGCGTCCCGTGGTGTGGATCGGGGACTTCAACCTCGCGGAAGGGGCGTCGGCGGCGGGTCGGGTGGACGCCGCGACGGTCGAGGCCGTGCGCGCGGCCGGGTTTCGCGAGGGCGCCGACTTCGTGCCCGCGCTGGCGGCGAGCGCGTCGAACGTGGACGGCGGCCGCTACGACCGGGTGTGGGTGCGCGGGTCGGCGGAGTGGGGGCTCACGGTCGAGGACGCAGCGGCGCATGTCCACGGCGGCGATCCGGCGCGAACCTCGGTGATCAAGCAGCTCTCGGATCACCTCCCGCTGGAGGTCACGGTGGCGGTGACGCGCCGGTAGGCCCCGCCGCCTCACGCCGGGGGCCGGGCGGTCAGTTCAGCCGGGTCCCGACGAAGAGAGAGGCGGTCCCCGTCCCCGTTCAGGTCGCCGACGCTCGCGAGCCCCCAGCCAGCGCGATCCTGGATGTGCTCGTCCACGATCTTGGCGTCCGGGTCCGCCAGCGTCCCCGCGGCTTCTCCTCCGCAGAGGTCGGCCTGGCCGTCGCCGTCGTTGTCGAGGCCGTCGCGCTCCTCGGTCGCTCCCGGGTGGATCCGCGCGTTGGGGTCTTCACGGTCGTCCCTTTTCGCGACGTAGTCGCTGAGCGCCTCGTACCCAGACCAGGTCAGGCGCTCGGAGCCGAACCCGTCTCCATCGGCCTGTCGCACGTGGCGGCGGTTGCCCCGACCTCGGCGACGTGTGAGCGCCGGTGGGCGTCGGTGGCCTCCGTGAGGGCGCGCGCGCCGCCGCGGCGGCTCACAACGCCCGGAGGTTCGGGAACCTCGACGAGTTGTGAGCGTCTGGAGGCCGCGAGCCGCTCACAAGTGGCGGCGGTTGCCCCGACCTCGG
>CAIXRH010000036.1 GCA_903921785.1 uncultured Pseudomonadota bacterium | reverse complement strand
GCGCACCCCGCGCCGCCGCCGCGCCACGGCAGCGCCGTCAGCGGGCCGAGCCCCGCGACCGCGGACGAGGCGCGCGCCCACGCCGCCGCCTCTGCTCGCTCGAGCGAGCTGCCCGCCGCGTCGTCCCGCACGGTGACGTCGGAGATCACCGACGGCGCCGCGAGGTCGAAGACCTCCACCCGCGCCACCGCGAACCCGGGCCCGGGGAGGATCCACGAGGTGCTCACCGCGACGAAGCGCCCGTCCGCCGAAGCGCGCGCGCGGGCAGGGAGCTCGGCCGGGGCCGGGTCGGCGGCAGTGAGGAGGAGGAGCGGGATCATTGGGGTGCCCGCTCAGCGCTCGAGGATCTCCAGCACGTACCGCTTCTTGGTCTTCCCGCCGATCGCGTGGACCAACCTGCGGATCGCATCGGCGTGGATCCCCTTCTTCCCGATGACCTTGCCCACATCCTCCGGGGCGACGGCCAGCTCCAGCACCACGCTCTGGGTGCCATCGATGCGGGTGACGTGCACGCGCTCGGGATGATCCACCAGGGCTTTCACGATCTGCTCGATCAAGCCCTTGATGTCGACGCCGCTCTCTGGGTCCTGCTCATCCACGCCTGCTCCCGTGCCTGCTCCCCAGATTGTGTGTCTCCCATCGCATTCCGTCAAGGATCGTCTTCCACCGAAAGTTGACGGGGGGGTGCGACGTAGCTCCCAGGCACGGCCGACCCGTGCAGGAGCGCAAGATGGAGAAGGCCACCGTCGACCCCCGAACCCTCAACCAGGCGGAGCTCAAGGCGCTGGCGCGCCGCGACCTTCCCCGCGCCCAGCAGGCGCTCTTCGGCCGCTACCGCGACCGGCTGGAGTACTTCGCCTTCGGCATCCTCCACGACGGCGCCGAGGCGGGCGACGTGGTGCAGGAAGTCTTCATCAAGGCGATGCGCGAACCCAGGTTGTTCGAGGAGGACTTCAAGACCCAGGCGTGGTTGTACCGGGTCACCCGCAACCTCTGCTTCAACATCGTCCGCGACCGCCGTCGTCGCGGCACCATCCTCGCGAACCTCGCCCGGAACGAGACGCGCGCCGCGGACGCCTTCGATCATGTCTTCTCCGGGGAGCAGCAAGCGGAGATCGTGGAGAAGGTCGGGCGGCTCACCGAGGACCACCGCGCCATCCTGATGCTGCGGTACTACGAAGACCTCTCGTACACCGAGATCGCGGCGCGCCTCGACATCAAGATGGGAACGGTGATGAGCCGCCTCAGCCGCGCGCGGGACCGTTTGGAGGCCGTCCTCCAGGAGGAAGGCGCCCCGCTGCTGGCCGCCGGCTGAGACATTCCTTCGCGGAGGGTTTGACCTCCGGGCGGCACCTCCGATACGCTTGGGGGTGCCGTCGCGGCGCTTTTAGGTGGCCCTGAGCACGAACCCTCCATCCCTGGCCAGGCATACCCTGCTCTCCCTCCTCGAGGCGGGGTCGACGGGGTGTGTGCACGCTCGGGGGGTGGGGGGTCAGCCGCTCGCGGTCTACGTGATGCTCGGGGAGATCCTCGCGGCACACTCCGCCGACGATCGGGAGCGCCTACTTGGGCTTCTCGCCAACGGCGGCCTGGTGGAGTCGGCCCGCGTGGAGGCGCTTCGTCGCGCCCACAATGAAGGGTCCACCATCACCGAGGAGCTCTTCGAGTTCGTGCCGGAGGATGCCCTCCAGGAGCTCCTCGCGGAGCGCTTCCGTGAAAACCTCTTCGAATACCTCCGCTCTTCGGGGGAGCCGTCGTTCGAGGCGCTCGAGTCGGTGTTCGTCGAGAACATCCAGGTCGGCCACGACTCCCGCGCGCTCGTCGACGAGCTGGAGCGGGTGGCGGTGCGCACCGCGCGCCTGAGGGAGCCACCGGGATTGGTGCTCGCGCCCGGCGCCGGCACGATGAAGGACCCGGCGCAGCTCAAGATGGCGTCCTTGTGCCGCCCGCGGCTCCCCATCGGCGACCTGATCGCCCGCAGTCCGTGGGAGCCTTCGCGCACCCTCACCCTGGTCGCCGAGCTGCTGGAACGCGGCGGGCTGGTGGCGGTGGCGGCCCGCGAAGACACGACGGATCGTCCGATCACCCGCGCGCCGGTGGCGGCGAAGGTGGTGGTCGCGCCGGGTCGCCCCGAGAGCACACGCAGCATCGAGCGGCGCAATTCGCAGCCCCGGGATGCGGTGGCGATGGCGCTCGCGAACGCGGTGTCGGCGGCGGTCGCGAAGGTGGGCCGGCAGCGGGAGGGGCACGACCTCTCGGCGCCCCCGCCCGCGCCGCTCCCCCGCCGCGAGACCGCCCCCCCTCCCGAATCCCGCCCCGGGGCCCGATCGCCGCTCGATGCCGTGAGCGCGCCGATGGTGCGCCGGCCCCCCGTCGCGCCGGCGGTGGTTGCCGAGACGCGCCGCACCGACCCGCCCGCGTTCGGCGCCCGACCCCTGGCAACCGCGCGCACCGAGCCCCCCGCCTCCACGCGAGCCGAGCCCCCGCGGCCGCCCGTCGACGCGCCGCGCCCGTCTGCGCCGCCCGCCCGCCCGTCGATCCCCCCGGAAGCGCGGGTCACCCTGCCGCCGGCCCCGGCCGAGGTGCGTGCACCCACCCGCCCCGTGGACGCGGCGGTTCGCCTCGATCCGCCTGCGCAACCCGCTGTCCGCGCGCCGGCGCCGCCGGTTTCGCGCCCAGCGGCGCCGCCCGTCGCGCCCGGTCGTGCCCCGGACCCCCCGAAGTCCCCGGCCCTCGCGGTCTTCGACGAAGATCATCCCACGGAGGAGATCGACGAGGAGATGGCGGCGTTCCAGGACTACGACTACGAGCGGGTCGGCGGGGAGTTCGTCACCGAGACCCAGCACCTCGACCGGGTGGAGCTGGTCCCGGTGGTGCCCGTTGTGCCGGAAGCACCCGCCGCCCGCGGGCTGCCGCTGGCCGACCCGACCCCCAACCTCACCATCGAGATGGAGGACGCGGAGCACGCGACCCGCGCCGAGCTGGCGAGCGCCGTGGCGCTCAACTTCGCGGGGCCGAAGCTCGAGGAGACGGAGGCTCGCCGCAAGCTCGAGGTGGTCAACGAGGTCTTTGCGGCCTTGGCCGAGGCGCTCGACCGTGCGGGTGGCTCTGGCGCTGGGCAGTCGCAGGTGCAGCTGCTGGTGGAGGGCACGCCAGGGGCGTTCTCGGCGCTGTTCAAGTCCGTTGAGGTCGATCACGGTGGCCAGCTGCCGCTCGACACGGTGCTCAAGAACCTCCGCAAGCGCCCGGCAAGCGAGCACCGGCGCATCCTCAACCGCGGCCTCGCCGATCTCATCGAGCGCGCCCTCTCGATGGCCAGCGAAGACCTCGACGACGCCGCCCTCGAGCAGCTCTTGGAGCGCGTCGCCGGCTACCAGCAGCGGCTGGGGATGTAGCGGCCGATCCGTCGATGCTCTGGCTCCTCTCGACCCTCGCGCTGGCCCAGGTCCCGCCCGCCGAGCCCCAGTGGACCCCGCCGGCCGCCGCCATCGCCGCGGTGCGCGAGGTCCAGGCGCGCCCGGTCGGGGAGCGGATCGAGGCGGCGACCCGGGCGTTCCTCGGCCTGCCGTACCTGCTTGACGGCACCGGCGAGGGTGTGGGCATCGATCCCGATCCGCCCGCGCGGTACGACCGTTGGGACTGCATGACCCTCACCGAGGAGGCCCTCGGGATGGCGCTCGCGGGGGACCCGGTGGAGGCCGCCACCATCCGGGACGCGCTGCGGTACCACGGGAAGCCAGCCTATGAAGAGCGGAATCACTTCATGGAGGCGGAGTGGATCCCGCGCGCCATCGCCGCCGGGCTCATCGAGGACATCACCGATCGGGTGGGTCACGCGCGGACGCTCACCCACGACGTCACCCTCCAGACCTTCCACAGCTGGCGCCACCTCCGGTTCTTCCACCTCCCGGATGAGCTCCTGCCGGTGGGTGCGTGGTCGCTGCGGTACCTCGACCTCGCCGAGGCCTACGACGCGGCGCCGCGCATTCCGCCCGGCGCCATCGTGGTGACCTTGCGGGTGGAGCGAACCTGGGCGCCGGTGGTCACCTCCCACGTGTCGTTGGCGATCCCCGGGAAGAACGGGCCGATGATGCGCCACGCCAGCAAGATGGGGCGCCAGATCGTGCGCGACGACAAGCTCGACTGGTACATGGAGCACCTCCGGGACTACGTGAACTGGCCCGCGCTCGGGGTGACGATCCTGCTCCCCCGGGAGCAGGGTCCGACCCTCGCCAACACCCTGCCCTCCGTGCTCCCCGTCCTCCCACTTCCGGACGCCACCGGCGACCTGCCCCACTTCGAGCCCAAGCCGCTGATCCCCTTCGCGGCGGGAGACGACCCCGCGTGAGCTTCGCCGTCCTCTGGGACCTCGACGGGACCCTCGCCGACACCGCCGCCGACATCGCCCTCACCGTGAACGAGATGTTGGCGGAGTTCGGGCTCGCCACGCTCCCGGAGGCTCGGGTGCGCGCCCACGTCGGCGCGGGCGCGAAGCAGCTGGTGGACCGCTGCGTCGTGGACGTGGGCGGCACGCCGGCGCCCGAGCAGGTGCGCTGGTTCATGGATCGGTACCGGGCGTTCCCTCAACGGCTCTCCGCGATCTTCCCCGGGATGGCCGCCCTCGTGGCCGACGTCACCGTGCCCCAGGCCATCGTCACCAACAAGCCCGCCGGCGTGTCGGACGCGCTCCTACGGGCGCTGGAGCTGCGCGCGCCGTTCGCGGTGCTCGTGGGGGGGGACACGCTCCCCCAGCGGAAGCCGGACCCGGAGCCGCTCCGGTACGCGATGGCCCAGCTCGGGGTGACCGAGGCGGTGATGGTCGGCGATGGCCCCCACGACGTACACGGCGCGCGCGCCGCGGGCGTTCCGGTGATCGGCGTCGCCTGGGGCATGGGCGACCCGGCCGGAGCGGATAGGGTGGTGCGTGACGCGGACGAATTGCGTGAAGCGCTGGCCGGATACGGCGCGTTCCGCTATCGTTGAGGGGTGCTGACCCTCCTCTTCGCCTGCGTAGGCCTCCAGTCCGTGCCTCCGGGCAATCCGCCCGGCCAGGGCCACGACCCGAACGACACCGCGGGCGGCCCGCTCGACAGCGCCCGGGACGGCAACCACGCCCCCGTCGCCGACGCCGGCGGGAACCTCGGCGGCAAGGTGGGCGTCGTCGTGAACCTCGACGGTAGCGGCAGCTACGACGACGACGGGGACGACCTCGACTACCGCTGGACGATCGAAGCCGCGCCGAGCGGCAGCCACGTGAAGCTCAGCTCGGCGGACAAGGAGACGGCGCAGCTTGTCCCCGATGCGGACGGCACCTTCCAGATCGGCCTCGTGGTGAGCGACGGCGCGCTCGACAGCGACATCGATGAGATCTCCGTCTCGGTCACCTCCGGCAACGGCACGCCGACGGCTTCCGCCGGCACCGACCAGACGGTCACCGCCGGCGACACGGTGATGCTCAACGGCTCCGCGTCGTCCGACCCCGACGGCGACCCGCTCACCTACTCCTGGACGCTCAGCACCCGCCCCGCGGGCTCGGCGGCCGCCCTCACCAGCACCAGCGCCGAGCGCCCCAGCTTCACCACGGACGTCGCCGGGCAGTACGAGGCGACGCTCACCGTCTCCGACGGCGTGAACTCCAGCTCGCCGGACAACGTGCGGGTTGTCGCGAACAGCTCCAGCAGCGGTGGCGGCGGGAGCTCGTCCAGCTGCGGATGTGCTTCGGGTTCGCCGGGCGGCGCGTTGGCCGTGGCCTTCGTGGCCGCTGGACTCATCGCGGGCCGGCGCGCGAGGGCTCGCCGCGGTTAGGGCTCCCGCGGGGGAAGCCATGGCTGACAAACGGATGGACCTGGACGCGCTGGCCGAGGCCTTCGCCGGCGTGAGGAAGCTGGGTGCCCCGCCGCCGAAGCGCGCGCCCGTGTCCGCCAACAGCTCGCCGCCCCCAGGGGCCTCCGCGTCGGTTGCCGCCCCCTCGCCACCCCCCGCGGACCGCGGCCCGACGCCGCTTGGGCGCCCTGGCCCGCCCGCCGCGCCGCCACTGCCCGACGAGCTCGACCTTTTGCGCGACGCCATGCGCGGCGTCCGCCCCCTTGGCGCCGCG
>CAIXRH010000035.1 GCA_903921785.1 uncultured Pseudomonadota bacterium | reverse complement strand
CCGTGCACAAGTCGCCGAGGTCGGGGCGACTTGCGCCGCTTGTGAGCGGATCGCGGCCTCCGGGCGCTCACAACGCGTCGAGGTTCACGGACCTCCGGGCGTTGTGCACGGCCGCGGCGGCGAGCTCGGCCTGGCGGCGGCCGGCGGCCGGCGGCCGGCCTCCGAAGTTCGGATCGGTGTCCCGGCACACTCCGCGATCACCGTCGTTCAAGATCGCGACGTCGGGGCCGAAGGATCACGCATGGTCCTCCACGCCGTTCGCCTCCCGCCCTCGCCCGACTTCGGGGCGTCGTCGTCCGGGTGGTACCGTCCGGCACCCACCTCCGGCGCGACCTCCTCAGCTGAAATGCCTGGTTTTGCGCCCACGCCGCCGCGATGGGAGCCCTCCGGCGCCTTCGCCGACGAGCCCACGGAGATCATCCCCCGCGAGCGGGTCGCGGCGATGCGACGCGCACTTCAGGGGGTCACGGCGTCTTCCCGGCACCAGGCGGTGTAGTCGGCGAGCTCAGCCGCCAAGACCGCGGCGTCGATCCCGAGGTCGGCGAGCGTGTGGTCCATCTGGTAGGGGCCGCGGTGGGCGGGCTCCCGAGGGTGGTACGGTGGCGGGGTGCCGCCGCAGATGGCGTAGATCCGACGCAGCGAAGCCGGGAGATCGCGCACAAGCTCGTCGAAGCGCACCACGCAGCGGGTCACGCCGTCGTCGCGGGTGAACCAGTCCATCTCGGCGCGATTGTAGGCGACCTCGGCGGGCGCCATGGCGGCGATCCATGGCCAGGGACTCGGCCCGAGCCCGAAGAAGTCGGGGCTGAGGCGGAGATAGTTGAGGTTGCTGCGCATGCGGGCCAGGGGCGGCCGGATCACCGTCACGAAGGCGGCGTCGGGCCAGCGCGCGGCGAGGGCCGGCGCGGCGGCGAGGAAGTGGCCCTTGAGGAAGAAGCGTCGGGGCGCGCCGTCGGGGGCGGGCCCCCGGTACGCGAGCGTGCGTCGGGCGAGCCCTTCGACCATGCGCACGAAGTCTTCTTCCCACATCTGGCGCGTCGAAGCGGTGATCCCGCGGTGGGAAAACTCCTCGAGGGCGGCGCGGGGCCCGAGCATGAGCGCGTAGGGGACGAGCTGGTGGCGGTAGAAGAGCACGTCGTAGGTGTCGGTGCGCCAGGGGTCGATCTCGTGGCGCTCGGCGAAGGCGGGCGGCGCGGCGGCGCGCATCCGCCGGGTGACGCCCTCGGGGTTCACCCAGCCGAGGAGCAGCCGGGCGAGGCGCCACACCCACAGGTAGGGCAGCACCATCTGGAGGAGGCCGGGGGCCGCGAGCGCGGGGTCGTCGTGGAGCGTGTGCGCGAGCCGGGTGCTCCCGCTGCGCCACGCGCTGATCTCCAGGAGCGGCCGCTTCACCTCGTTTCGCCGCAGCTCCCGCGCGAAGAGCACCTCGTCGACCATCCACGCGAGCCCCTGCACTGGCGCGAGGGTGAAGGTGAGCGCGAGGTCGAGGAGGAGGCGGTACCGATCGAGGCGGTCGATGCCCGGCGGCGGGACGGGCTCGGTGGCGATCAACCGGGCGATGTGGCGGAACCGCCCCGGCGGCGCGAGCAGCGGCGGACGGGGGAGGAACAGCCGGAAGAGAAGGTATAGCGGCCATAAAACGAGCCCCACCGGCGCGGAGAGCGCCGCCACGAGGTGCTGCACCACGACGGCGACGACCCTTCGCACGCCCCGCGGCACGCTCGGCGCGGGGTCTTCGGCGCGGACCGAGTCGGAGAGGGGGAGCGGGAGGCTCAAACGTCACCGGCGCAGGAAACGACGGCGGACGCGCAGGCGCCGACGGGCAAAGGGGGCTCCGGGGTTCGCGGGGGGATGTAGCGCGCGATGGCGGCGCCGCCGACGCCGGTCTGGCTCGCGAGGGTGGGGGAGGGGCGGGAGGGGGAACCCCCATCCTCGGGATAAAGGACGGCATGCTCCTCCTGTTCGTGGCGTGCACCCCGCCCGAGCCGACGCTCACGGCCACGCCGTCGTCCGGCTCTTCTTCCGGCTACTACGCCGTCTCCTTCGACCTCGCCCAGAGCGGCGTGGCCCCCGACGCCGTGCTCGGGCTCACCGTGGGTGGCGTCGACGCGTACGATCTCCAGGCCGACGGCGACACCCTCACCGCCTACGTACAAGGCGCGGCCGAGCCGGGCGCGGCCGCCGTCGAGCTCCGCACCGCAGAGGACACCCTGGTTTTCCCGGATGTGTTCACCTACGATCGCCCCGCGGATCCGGTGTTCGACCGGATGGTGGCCGTCGGGGCGAGCCTCACGATGGGCGTGGAGTCCGCGGCGATCACCGACCGCTCCGCGCTCGTCGGCCCGATGGCCGCGCTCGCCCGCGCCGGTGGCGCGTACTTCGCCCTCCCCCTGCTCATCCCGGACGTCTTCGCGCCGATGACCCCCGCCGACGTCGGCCCGCCCCCCGGGTGCGACAGCCCGGATATGTCCTCGTTCACCGCCGACTCCGCCACGGACGCGATCGCCCGCATGGTCGACCCCGAGACCGGCGCGTTCGGCTACGAGTTTGTACGCGTCTCGCCGGACCTCGTCCCACGCGACCTCGGCGTCGCGGGGATGGACGTACACGAGCAGGTGGACGGCCCCGAGAACCTCGCCGCCAACCTGCTCGCCCACCTCGTCTACGACCCTTACGGGGAGCTGGGCGCGGCGCTCCCGGCGTCGCCCGTGCAGCTCGCGACCGAGGTGTCCCCGACGCTCATCGCCAGCCCCGACCTCCTCGGCAACGACGTGCTCGACGCGATCACCGACGGCGAGCCGTTCGACGCCTCCCTCGTGACCCCTCGCGAAGACTTCAAGCCCAAGCTGGAAGAAGTCGTGGGCGGCCTCGCCGCCACCGGCGCGGAGGTCTTCCTCGCGAACCTGCCCTCCCCGCGCGGCCTCCCCGTCGCCGCCGACCGTCGCCGGCAGACCCTCGCCGCCGGCACCGCCACCGCCGAGGACATGGACGCGCAGCTCGCCGAGATCGACACGATCACCGCCGACTACAACCAGCTCCTCGTGGACACGGCCGCGGCCTACCCCAACGTGCACGTCGTTGACCTCGCGGCCGAGGTGGAGCGCCTCCGCGCCGAGCCGCTCGTGGTGCAGGGCGAGACGCTCGATCCCGACCGCTTCGGCGGGTTGATCAGCCTCGACGGCGTACACTTCAGCGACACCGGCTACGCTTCCGTCGCGAACCTCTTCGTTCGGGCGATCAACGACACCCTCGGCGCCGCTGTCCCCGAGCTGGACCTCGACGCCGTGGCCGCCACCGACCCGTACCTGCCTTCGGCGCTCCGGGCCGCCGGCCTCGACGTGGACGCCTGCGAGTAGCGTCCCCGCTCAGGCGCGCTTCAAGAACGCCGTTTTGAGCACGATCACCATCCCGTTGACCCGCCCTTCCACCAGCCCCGGGTCCTCCGTGAGGTGGATGCCCTTCACCAGCGTGCCGCGCTTGGCGGTGAACCCCGCGCCCTTGACCTCCAGGTCCTTGATGAGGGTCACGGCGTCGCCCTCGGCGAGCGCGGTGCCGTTGCTGTCGATCACCCGGAGCGGCGCGTCCTCGACGGGCGCTTCAGCGCCGCCAAGGCCGGCCTTGGCCCAGGCGAGGCGGTCTTCGTCGAGCCACACCTGCTCGAGCAGCTCGGCGGCCCATGGCTCGCGCACCCGATGCAGAAGCCGCCACGCGAGCACCTGAGGACCGGCGTCTTCGCTCCACACCACGTCGCGGAGGAGGCCGGCGATCACCGGGTCGGGCGCGGCCGTGCCCTCCACGAGCTTCCGGCAATCCCCGCAGAGGCAGACGAGCTCGGCCGGGGTGGAGGGGGGCGGCACGGCGAAGTCGACGAGGCCGAGGGTGGCGGAGCAGAGCGCGCAAGGCATGGGCGCGCGGCTATCCCGGGGCGGTCGGTGCGGCGGGGGGGTGACGACGGTCGTTCCCCCTCCCGGCCCCCCTCCACCGTCGCGAGCCGGGAGAAGCGTCGGCGCCTTCAGCCCGGGCGTTTGGCCAGAAAGAACGCGATCTCGGGCTTCGCGCCCACGTCCGGCGCCTGGACGTCCACCAATCCGGCCCGCCGGAGGTCGTCCGCCAGCGTGGCCTTGGTGAAGATCGTGACGTCGGGCGCCTTGCCGAGCCAGCCCATCACGGTGATCAGCGGTCCGTAGGGAATCCACGACTCGCCAAGGCAGGCCGTGGACGTCACGAAGACGCCGCCCGGCTTGAGCAGCCGCACCGCCCGGGCGAGCGCGGCCGCGCGATCGTCGACGAGGTGGAGCAGGCTGCAGGCGCTCAGCAGGTCCACGCTGCCGTCGGGGAGGGCGGTGAAGGAGTCGTCGAAGGGGCCGACGTGGAAGGTGACGGACGGGGCCCCGGCGGCGGCCGCTTTGCCACGGGCGATGCGGATCATCTCCGGCGAGAGGTCGAGTCCGTGTACGTGGGCCGCGATGGGGGCGAGCCGCAGCGCCAGCGACCCGGTGCCGCAGCCGACGTCGAGCACCACCGAGTCGGGCCGGAGGTGAGCCACCATCGCCGCGATCTTGCGGTCGAACGCCGCAGGATCGGCCACCGGCTGGCGGGCGTATTTCTCGGCGATGCGGTCCCAGAAGGCGGGGTCGGTGGACATGGCTCCTCGAAGCAGGGGCCTACGGTATGTCCCGGTCGTGGCCGCGGCCCGGTCTGTTTTCGGGACGTGGGGGTGCAGAAACGGGACGGGCCTCGCCGTGGAAGCGCGCGGCGTGGTCGCGGAAGGCCTGGGCCACCGCGGCCCGCACCGCCTGCACCCGGGCGGTGTGGCGGAGGTCGGGGTGGCAGAGGAGCCAGAGGTCGCCGAGGTGGCGGACGTCCGGGCGGTCGAGGCGGCGGAGCTGCGGGTCGGCGTCCCCGATGTAGACCGGGAGCATCACCAGCCCGAGCCCGGCGTGGGCGGCGCTGCGGATCGCCTCGAGCGTGGAGAACGAACCCCAGAGCGGCACCGACGGGTGGCTCGACGTGGCCACGAGCTGGGTGATCATCTTCGGGTCGTCGTACCCCAACCACCGGGCCTCGCTCCCGGGGCGGGCGGGGTCGAGGCGGTGGGCGTGCGCGACCGCCACGTAGCTGGCGAGCTTCACCGGACCGACCCGGGCGCCGAGGAGGAGCTCGGGCGGGCTCACGCCGACGGGAAGGGCGCGCACGGCGACGTCGGCCTCGCGGCGGGCGAGGTCGAAGGGGCGGCCGTCCACCGTGAACTGGAGCTCGATGGCCGGGTGGGCGCGGCAGAGGTCGGCGAGCCCGGCGAGCACGACGGCGGCGACGGCCGGGTCGCCGCAGGTCACGGCGACGGTGCCCGCCAGGCGGTCGTCCTGTCCGAGCACGGCCCGCGCGGCGCTCGCGACCTCGCGCTCCACGGCCTCGGCCCCGGGGAGGAGCTGGCGGCCGGCGGCGGTGAGGGTGTAGCCGTCGGCGCTGCGGTCGAAGAGGCGGCTGCCGAGCTCGGCTTCGAGCGCCTCGACCCGTCGGGCGACCGTGGAGTGGCTCACCCCGAGCGCCTTCCCGGCCGCGCGCACCGATCCGAGGCGGGCGAGCACCAGGAAGTACCGAACGTCGTTCCAGTCCATGCGGCGGCGTAGCCGGCAGGGGCGCCGTCGTCGCGTGGTACGTTCGCCCGCTGCCCCGAGCCCCGTCCCATGGCCCGCCCTCCCAGTGACAAGTCCGCCGCCCTCGGGTTCGAGGACAAGCTCTGGCTCGCGGCCGACGTGCTGCGCGGCAACCTGGACCCCGCCGAGTACAAGCACGTGGTGCTCGGCTTGATCTTTCTCAAGTATATCGCCGATGCGTTTGAGGAGCGGCGGGGCGAGCTGATCGCCGCCGGGGGTGACGCGGAGGACCGCGCGGCCTACGCCGCCGCAGGCGTTCTGTGGGTGCCGCCGCTCGCTCGCTGGGCCCACCTGGCGTCGGACCCGCTGCGTGGCCGCCTCGGCCCGGCCCTCGACGACGCGATGGCGGCGCTCGAAGCCGAGAACGCGGCGCTCGCCGGGACCCTCCCCCGGGGGTACGCGACCGCCCCGCTCGACGCCGCGAAGCTCGGGGAGCTGATGGACCTCGTGGGCACCGTCGGCCTCGGCGCCCGCGAAAACCGCGCCAAGGACACCCTGGGGCGGGTGTACGAGTACTTCCTCTCCCGCTTCGCGTCGGCGGAGGGCCGCGGGGGCGGAGAGTTCTACACCCCGCCGGGGGTGGTGCGGCTGCTGGTCGGGTTGTTGGAGCCCTATGCGGGTCGCGTGTACGACCCCTGTTGTGGGTCGGGGGGGATGTTCGTCCAGTCGGTGCAGTTCATCGAAGCCCACGGCGGGGACCGGGGCCGGGTCACGGTGTACGGGCAGGAGTCCAACCTCACCACGTGGCGCATGGCGAGGATGAACATGACCATCCGCGGCATCCGCGCCGAGCTCGGCGCCCAGAGCGCGGACACCTTCCACCACGACCTGCACCCCGACCTCCGCGCGGACTTCATCCTCGCCAACCCGCCGTTCAACATCTCCAACTGGGGCGGCGAACGGCTGGGGTCCGACCCGCGTTGGGCCTTCGGCGCGCCTCCGGTCGGCAACGCCAACTTCGCGTGGCTCCAGCACATCGTGCACCACCTCGCCCCGGGCGGGGTCGCGGGGGTGGTCCTGGCGAACGGGTCGATGTCCGGGCAGGCGGGGGGCGCGGGCGACGTGCGCCGGCGCATGGTGGAGGCCGACCTCGTGGACTGCATGGTGGAGCTTCCGCCTCAGCTCTTCTACGCCACGCAGATTCCAGTTTGTCTTTGGATTCTCGCCCGGGACAAAGGCGCCGGCGGGCGCCGGCCCGGGGAGGTGCTGTTCATCGACGGACGCCGGCTCGGCCGCATGGACACCCGCGCCCACCGGGTGCTCGACCCCGAGGACATCGCCCGGATCACCCGGACGTACCATGCCTGGCGCCGCGGCGAGGCCTACGCGGACGTCCCCGGCTTCTGCAAGGCCGCGACGCTCCCCGAGATCGCCGCCCACGACCACGTCCTCACCCCCGGTCGCTACGCGGGCGCCGCCGAGCTGGCGGCCGACCCCGAAGGCTACGCGGAGAAGGTGGAGCGGCTGGTGGCCGAGCTCCAAGAGCAGTTCGCGGAGGGCGCGAGGTTGGAGGTGAAGATCCGGGAGGAGCTGGGGAAGGTGGGGGTGGGGCGGTGACCCCGATGCTCCCCCTCCTCTTCGCCTGCGCCACCCCGGTTGACAGCGCCGACTCCGCCCCGGCCGACCCCACCGCCGACTGGCTCCCCGGCGACGGCCCGACGGTGACGGTGGCCGGACACGCCTTCGAATTTGGCCCGACCTCCGACGTCTCGCTCGCCGGCGCCGAGGTCTCCGTGCTCGAAGCGCCCGAACAGCGCGGCACGGTCGCGGAGGACGGGAGCTTCACCCTGGAGGTGGCGAGCGGCGCCGCGCTCTCCTTCGTGCTCGAGCAGCCTGGGTTCGCGACCATCCAGTCCGCCACGATCCCCATCGGCGCCGAGGGGCTCTCCGACCTCGGCTTCCAGGTGCCCACGCCGGAGGTGGCGGAGCTCATGGCGAAGGCCGCCGACATCGAGATGGACCCGGAGCATTGCCAGCTCGTCACCACGGTCTCCAGCGCCGCCTCCCCGCCCTACGGCGGGTCGGGGGTGGGCGAGCCCGACGCGGTGGTCACCGTCGACCCCGCGCTCCCCGACGGCGCCGCCGGGCCCGTCTACTTCGACTACCTCTCCGCCTCGATGATCCTCCCCGACCCCGAGCTCGCCGCGACGACCCTCGACGGCGGCGTCATCTTCGGGAACCTCCCCACCGGTACCTGGACGCTCCACGCGGAGAAGCCCGGCGTGACCTTCACCGCGCCCGTGGCCCGCTGCCACCCCGGCGCCCTGGTGAACACCGCCCCGCCCCACGGCGTGGAGACCGTGGACGCCGCGGGCTAAGCCCTTCCCCGGAGCGACCCCATGGACCGTCCGGCCCCGCGGACCCTCACCGCCGCCGCCGCCCTCGCCGAGCTGCGCGAGACCGGCCGCCTCGCCCACGCCGTGCTCACCGAGCCGCTGCCCATCCGGGACCTCGGCACGGACGAGGTCATCACCCAGCCGATCCACCTCCTCGACTGCCGTTTTCCCAGGCTGGACGGCTGGTACAGCACCTACGAAGCGCCGGTGGTGCTCGAACGCTGCGAGGTCGGCGCCGTGCAGCTCACCTCCACCTTCTTCCTGGCCGGGCTGGCCATCCGCGGCTGCACGTTCACGGGCCTGTTCACGGTGGAGTGCGGCGGCCACAACAAGGGCGGCGCGGTGGTGGAGCTGTCGGGGTGTACGTTCCGCGCATTCGCGAACTTCTTCGATTGCCTGTACGAAGGGCCGTTCGTCGCCCGGGACTGCGCCTTCGAGGCGGGGACGAACCTCCTCGGCAACCAGGGCACGGCCTACTCGGTGTCGTTCGCGACTCCGCCCGAGATCACCGGCTGCACCGGCACGTTGGACGTGGCCGGGGGTTGAGCGCTCGAGTCAATCAGGGGTTACAGGTAGGTCGTTCCCCCTTCCCGGCCCTTCTACGCTCCCCGTGACCCCACCGCCCCCCTCTCCGGGAGACCCCTGATGGCGCAGCCCCCGCCCACGAACACGCTCCCTCCCGACTACGGCATCGACGCGCCGGGCGTGGTGCGCAACCTGTTCACGGTCACGGCGGTGGGGCTCACCCTGTTCGGCACCGCGAAGGCGGGGTTGTGGTCCGGGGTCTTCGCGCACGTGGACTTCGCGTTCACCGGGCTGAGCGCCGGCCTCACGTGCGGGGCGATGGGCGCGTGGATGCTCTACGACAGCAAGATCGGGAAGCTCCGGGAGCGGGAGGCGCTCCTCGACCACCTCACCTGGCGCGGCGACGAGGCCGTGCTCGACGTGGGCTGTGGCCGCGGGCTCATGCTGATCGGGGCGGCGAAGCGGCTGAAGTCCGGTGTGGCCACCGGCGTGGACCTCTGGCAGGCAGAGGACCTCAGCGGCAACCGCCCGGAGGCCACGCTGGAGAACGCCCGGCGGGAGGGGGTGGCCGAGCGCGTGCAGGTCGCCACAGGGGACATGCGCAAGCTCCCGTTCGAAGACGCGAGCTTCGACCGCATCGTGTCGAACGCGGCGATCCACAACGTCTACGAGGCCGAGGGCCGCGCCCAGGTGGTGCGGGAGCTGGCGCGGGTGCTGCGGCCGGGCGGCGAGGTGGTGATCCACGACATCCGCCACGTGGAGCAGCTCGCCGCGGGCTTCACGGAGGCGGGGCTCGAGGTGAAGCTCCTCGGCTCCCGCGTCTTCCAGGGGTTCCTCGCGCTGGTCACGCTCGGGTCGCTGCGGCCGAACGTCCTGGTGGCGCGGAAGCGCTGAGCGCCGGGGCGGCGCCAGCGCCCGCCCCGCCATTCTCGCCGACGGTCGCCGCTCGACCGCCGACGTCTCCGGCCGGGCAAGGCGGTCTCGCACCACCCGCCCCTGGACACCGGCTTCGGACGCCCTCCGCCAGGGACTACTCGCCGCAGGCGCCGAGCACGAGCTGCACGGTGTCGTTCATGTCGCCGGTGACCACCACCACGTCGCCGCAGCCGTCCTCCGCGACGTCGCCGACGGCGAGCTGCGGATAGGTGCTGCCCCACGCGGCAAAGGGCAGCTCGTAGGTGGACTCTGCGTCGAGGCTCGTGCCGTTGCCCAGCGCGATGCCGAGGGCCATGCCCGTGCGCTCGGTGTTCGAGTGGTACAGCCCGAGCTCCTCGATCGAGTCCGGGTGGCCGTCGTCATTCATGTCGAAGGCGGCGAGCTGGTAGCCGTTGCGCTCGTTGGTCGCGGAGCTCACGACCGTGGGGCGGTCCGCCCGGTCGGCGGGGCCTACCTGGAGGCCGTCGTAGCCGAGGGTGAGCAGCTCGGAGACGCCGTCGCCGTCGACGTCGGCGGGGACCCCGGCCCACCAGAGGTCCCAGCTGTAGCGCCAGCCGGCGTCGCCGACCTGGTACTTCATCCCGGTGCCGTCGTCGAAGGCGAGGATCGTCCAGGTGGCGAGCGCGCCGCCGACGTCCTCGTAGGCGCCGGGGAGGGCGGTGAAGGTGACCCCGTCCGCGGTGACGGAGGGCGCGTCCGCGATGCTGGTCTGGTAGCCGGCGCCCGACGAGGCGAGCGGGAAGGTGGCGTAGGCGCTCATGGTGGAGCCGTCCCAGCGCTCCAGCGACAGCGTGAGGCTGCCCGAGTCGCAGCAGCCGGCGGTGACGACGTCGTCGTTGCCGTCGCCGTCCACGTCGGCCACGCGGGCATCCGTGACGTAGGTCCAGCCGGGGCGCGTGATCGGCACCTGCGCGCCGAAGCCGTGCCCGTTGCCGAAGAAGACGCCGTAGCCGCCGGCGATGCGGGTGAGCAGGTCGGGGTGACCGTCGCCGTCGAGGTCGCCGAGGTCGGGCGCGGCCACGTTCGTGTCGTACCCGGCGCCCACCGTGATGATCGGGCTGCCGAAGTGGCCGGCGCCGTCGCCCGGGTAGACGATCGCCTGCTCGCGGGTGTCCTCCCCGCCCGAGTAGTCGCTGACGTCGAGGAGCAGGTCGAGGTGGCCGTCGTCGTTGGCGTCGCGGAGCCACGCGCCGCGGATGATCCCGCCGCTGGACGCGATCTCGGTGATCGCCCCGAGCCCCCAGGCGCCGCCGCCGGTCCAGCCCGAGCCGGTGTCGGTGTCGCGGCCGGTGTCGGTGTCGCCCGTGTCGGGGTCGCCGGTCTCGCCGGCGGTGTCGCCGCTGTCGGGGCGCGTGCCGGTGTCGCCCTCGTCGCCCACGTTGATCGTGACATCCCCGCAGCCGGTGGCCAGGGTCAGGAGCAGCAGTTGTCGCATCGGAACCTCCACCCTGTCTTCCCTCCAGCGTGGCCCGCGGATCACTGGCCCGCCGAATTTTCGCACGCGGTGAGCGCCGGCGCGTCGTCGCCGAGCGTGCCGGACGCGGCGAGCGCGCGGAGATGGGGCAGCGCGCCCGCACAATCGTCGTGACGCAGGCGGAGGCGCGCGGCGAGGCGGTGCAGCTCGTCCGCGCGCGTGACCCCCGGGAGCGCGAGCGTGGCCTCGGCCTCGGTGAGGGCCTCCGCCTCGGCGCCGCTCTCGAGCAGCGCGCCTGCTCGCAGGGCGTGGAGCTCCGCGCGGGTGGCGTCCGCGCCCCCCGGCAGCGCGAGGGCGTCGTCGACCTCCGCGAGTTGCCCCTTCGCGTCGAGCGTCCCGCGCAGCGCGAGCACCCGGGCGAGGGCGCCGGCAGAGGTCGTGGGCAGGCAGGTGAGCGCCTCCCCCGCCTCGATCGCGCGGGACTCGCCCCGGGCGCAGCTCACCGCGACCTTCCCGTGCCGCACGGCCACGGCGGTGCCGAGCGCGTCCCGGGTCACGGTGAAGCCGGTCCCGACCACGCGCACTTCGCCCTCCGGGGTGCTCACGGCGAGCTGCACGCCGCGGTGGGGCTCCACTTCCACGGAGAGGGTGCCCGACGTCCAGGTCAGCGCCATGGCCGTGGGGGTGCCCGAAACGGTGCCGGCGCCATCCGCCTCCACCTGCACGAGCGCGCCGAGATCGGCGTGCCCGTGGTCGAGCGGGCGGTCCACCCGGGGCGCCGGCCACACCGCCACAAGGGCGGCCGCGGCGAGCGCGAGCGCGCCCGTCGCCATGGCGATGCGCGGGGCGCGGCGCGCGGGACGGGCGCCGGCGCGCACCTGGGCTTCGAGCGCGGCGCGGGTGTCGGCGTCGGGCTCGGTCGCGGCTCGCGCGGCGCGGAGGAGGTCGTCGTAGTCAGGCATCGTCGGGGTCCTCCCGAAGGTGGTCCAGCGTGATCCCCTGGCGCTCGGCTTCGGCGCGAAGGGCCACACGGGCGAGGCGGACGCGGCTCTTGACCGTGCCCACGGGAATGTCGAGCACGTCGGCGACCTCGCGGGCGGGGCGTTCTTCGAGATCGTGGAGCACGAGAACGGCGCGATGATCGTCGGAGAGGGCGTCGAGGAGGCGGTGCAGCAGCGCCGTGAGCTCACGGGTGGCCGTGTCCGCGGGACCGGTGGCGCGGGTCGGCGGGGGCTCCACCGTGAGGCCGGGAATCCATCGACGCCACCAGCCCTGGCGGCGGTGGTGGTGGACGACGCGCACGGTGATCCCCCAGGCCCAGGCCTCCGGCGGCCGGCTGGGATCGTAGTCGTCCCACCGGCGCAGCAGCACCTCGAAGACGTCGCTGGCGGCGGCGTCCGCGTCGATCGTGCCGCCGCCCAGGCGCGCACACCACGCCGCGACGCGCGGCACGAGCGCGACGAGCACCTGTTCGCGCTGGAGCTCGCGCTCGCGCTCGCGCTCGCGCTCAGGGTTCGGGAGCGAGCGGAGGGCGGTCACGTCACTCGCAGCGCCCCGGCAGGCGGTACACGACGTCCTGGTAGACGCCGGCGAGCGCCACCACGTCGCCGCAGCCGTCGCCGTCGAGGTCCCCGGCGCCGAGCACGGCCGTGGGCGTGCTGGCGAACGCGAGGCCGGTGGGGAAGACCTCCGCCAGGTCGAGCGAGACGCCGTCGCCGGGGAGCACCGCGAGGTCGAGGTTGACCAGGCCGCCCTGGTCGGAGTGGTCGCCGACGGCTTCGATCACGTCGGGGTGACCGTCGCCGAGGAGGTCGGCGGGGAGCGCGAACGTGCCGTAGGTGGTCCGGTCCCGCGCGCGGAGCATCCGAGGCCCGCCGCCGGCGGGCGGGGTGACCTCGAGGCCGGCGGAGCCCTCGGTGATCACGTCCAGGGCGCCGTCGTCGTCCACGTCGAGGGAGAAGCCACTGTAGAGCCCGTCGCCGGTCAAGCGGAGCTCGGTGTAGGCGAGGGTGTAGCCGGCGCCGTCCGCGTGCGCGGAGAGGTCGCCGGTGCCGCGCTGCTCGTGCACCCCGGCGAAGACCGCCGTCGGCACGCCGTCCGCATCCCGGTACCCGACCACCTCGGAGACCATCGGCATCCCGCTGGGGTACTCGGCGGACCAGTCGGCGAGCGGCTCCTCCTCGCCGCCGGGGCCGGCGCGGTACAGCCCGAACGCGGTCCCCGTTCGCTGCCCGCCGCTGACGACGATCTCGTCCGCGCCGTCGCCGTCGAGGTCCACGCCGTTGGCGGTGGAGCCGTAGTCCCAGCCGAGGTCGTGGTCCTCCTGGGGGTCGAAGCCGGCGCCGTTGCCGAAGCTCACCCCGAAGCCGCGGCTGGTGCCCACGAGCACGTCGAGGCGACCGTCGCCGTCCACGTCCGCGAGGTCCGCCGAGTAGGAGTTGGTGGTGCTGTCGTCGCCGACCGCGAGGAGCGGCGCGCCGAAGCCGCCGTGGCCGTCGTTCGGCAGCGTGGTGATGCGCAGCAGGCGCCCCGCCTCGGAGACGTCGCGCGCGGCGACGACCACGTCGGGCAGGCCGTCGTCGGTGGCGTCGGTGACCCACACGGCGAGGGCGAAGCCTGCGCTGGCGTCCATCGTCCAGATCGACTCCGGGGTCCCCGGCGACCAGTGCGTCGGCGCGGCCTCGCTGCCGCTGTCGGCGGTGTCCGCGGTGTCCGCCGCGATGTCGTCCCCGCCGGAGTCGACGACGCCGGGGTCGACGCCGGGGTCGGGGGAGTCGGGGGAGTCGGCGACACGGCAGGCGAGCAGCAGGACCAGGAGGAACGACATCGGGGACCTCGGGGGTGGGCCGTCCCTCCCTCTTCCACCCAGCCCCCGCGGCGGATCACTCACCGACGCGGATTCCGATCGAAAACTCGACGGTGAGCGGCGACGGCGCCGCGTCGGACCCGACGAGGCGCAGGCCCTGCAGGTCCACGGCGGGAGAAACCGCGCCTCGGAGGCCGACGAGCGGCGTGAGGCGCTGCTCCACGGCCAGCTCGGCGCGGACCTCGGCCGCCCAGGTCGAGTGGGCGCCGTCGAGGTCCACGATGGTCCAGCGCTGGGCGTCGGCGCCCAGGCCGCCGAGCACGAGGCCGCCCGACCACGGCGACGCGGCCCCGCCGGCCAGCGCCCCGACGCGGAGCACCTCGGCCGTGGCGACGTCGTCGACGGTGACGGCCGGGTCGTCCACGGCGAGCACGGCGAGCCAGGGAACGCCGCGGCGCACGCGGACCTCGACCGTCGCGGTCGGCGCCACCGGGATCGGCGCCTGCGTCATGTTCGCGATCCGTGACAAGCGCGTCATAGACGAGGCCGCCGCCAAGAGGGCACTCGACGCCACATTGGTTCTTTGCGCCAACTG
>CAIXRH010000034.1 GCA_903921785.1 uncultured Pseudomonadota bacterium | reverse complement strand
GATCACCCGGTGGAGACCGACGATTGTCAGACGGATGTCAGGCGCTCGACAGACGATTGTCAAACCTCAAAGGTCGCGAATTCCAAGGCCCGTGCGCCAGACCCGAGGAATGGGGGTCAGATGACCGGCAACGCGTCGCCCTCCTTCCACGTGGAGGCCGGAATCCGGACGGAGTCGTCGAACAGGGAGTAGGCGGCGTCGGTGCACTGGTTCAGGAACAGCAACGAGTCGTCCGCCGCCGTGGTCGGGAGCCCACACAGCGTGGTGTTGTAGCAGGTTCCTTCGTCCCACTCTGTCCAACACTCGGCAGCGGTGTCGCCGCCGGAGTCGGCAGTGTCGGTGTCGTCCACGCTGGTGTCCGCCGAGTCGGTGTCGGTGTCGGTGTCCACGGAGCCGGTGTCGGGGGGTTCAGCCACGTCCTTGCAGCCCACCACGGACAGGAGCGCGCCGGAGAGGAAGAGCGAGAGCGTCATGCGCGGCATGTCAGTAAGCCTCACAGAAGCCGGCGCGGCAGGTGCCGGCGGCGCAGGGGTTGGCGTCGTCACAGGCGTCGCAGGTCGTGGTTCCCGAGGTGGAGTAGTCGAACAGACAGTCGCACGGCGCCTCCGGCGGGGCGGCGTACTCGGGCCCGAGGTCCCCTTCCCGGGCCACGTGCATCGCGCAGACGGGGATGTTGTGGTTGGCGATCGCGATGCTGTCGATGCTCTTCTCCACCCCGGCGGGTGTGGAGGCGCCCGCGAGGTACTCCACGAGGGCCTGCACCTCGGGGTTGTCCCAACTGTCGGGCCCCCCCGCGCCAGCCAACCCGAAGAAGTGAATGGGATTCCACAGGTGGTAGGCGCCATCCCGCACGTTGGCCTTGTCAAACGTCGTCGAGGACGAATCGGGCCACCGCGCCACCTCCTGGCCGGTCTGCCGCCACGCGAGCGTGTGCACCTTGTCGCGATTCACGTCGGCCACGTCCGTGGAGACGAACCCAAGGCCCGCCTCGGGGTCCGGCAACGCGGTCAGGTTCGCGACCATCGTCGTGTTGCTGCCGGCGTCCGTGCCTTGGTACTTGTTGACCGGCAGCCCGGTGGCCGCCGAGAAGATGATCTGGGCGGCGGAGTTTTCGTCCCGGCGCTGGAGGTACGCGGCGTCCGGGTTGGTCCACGGCGCGATGCCCGCCGCCGGCCCAAGGCCGTAGACCAGGTAGAACGCGGCGGCGCTGATGGACTGTTGGGTGGAGGCGAGCGGAACGATGGGGACGTACGCCGAGATCGGCCCGCTCAGGTCATGGATGCCCTCCACCAGCGACGCGTCCGTGATGAGCGGACAGAGCAAGGGGGAGACGCCCATGACCGCGAACTGAACCTCGTCCCCGGAGAACGACAGGTTGCAGGAGGTCTTGGTGCCGGTGTCGGCCGGCCAGTAGTACGCCGTGCCCGTGATGGCGGTGGGCCCGAGCGCGGTGAGCGCGTTGATGCCAGCGCACGCGCCCCCGGAGTCTTGGTAGACCACGTAGAGGGGGTGGTCACCGTTCTCCAGTTCGACGGCAGCCTTGCCGATGAGGTCGCGTTGCGAGCTCCCGCCGGAGCCGTACACGATGGGTGCGCCGCCGGCGATGTCGGCGCAGTTGGGGGTGTCAGCCAGGGCGGGGAACGTCGCGCCGCCCAGGACCAGGGCGGTGACGCACGGAAGCATCGAGGATCGTTTCATGGGTACGAGAAGGCAAAGCACACAGCGTGCCAGGGAAATAATGCCCTTTCAACCGTAGGGTGCCCGGCGGACAGGCCGCGGAATCCGCGGAGAGTCCGTGAATCCGTCCGGGCGCCGCCCGGCACTCCATTCCGAAGGACGCCGTGACCGCAAGCTCCGGCGGGGCGTCGGCGCCCGCCTCCCGTCAGCGCTTCCACCGCGCCGCGACGCACGTCCAGCCAATGCTCCCTACCGAGCCCGGGCCTGGCGCGTCGCCCAGAGAGGTGGGGGTTCTTCGGTCAACCGACGCAAAGGACTGGCGGTGTAGCCCTACTCCAGCGCGAAGGTCGCCGAGACCGAGAGCTCCAGCGGGGTGGTCCCCGGGGCGATGGGTCCGTCGTCGGGCGGGGCCTCGGAAGCCTCGGTCTGCGCCACGTTGTTGAAGGTGCGGTAGCCGCCTCCCCACGTGGTGCCCTCCGAGACTGTGCGCACCTGGCCCAGCTTCGCGCCCATCCCCTCGGCGAGCTGCGCGGCCTTCTCCTTCGCCGCTGCGATCGCCATCTCCCGCGCCTTTTTCTTGTGTTCGGGCATGGTCGTGGAGTGGTAGTCCACGTCCACCGCGGTGACGCCGGCCTGCACCGCGGTGTCCACGATGTCGGCCACCTTCTCGAAGTCGGCGGTCTTCACCGCGAGCCGGGTGCTGCTGGTGTAGCCGGTGATCTTCTGGGTTCCATCCCACCGATAGTTGGGGTCGTCGGTGGTGCTGGCCAGCTCGATGGACTCCTTCGGCACGCCGAGCGCGGTGACGGCGGCCGTGAACGTCTCCACCGCCTTGGCGGAGTCGGCGTGGGAGCGCTTCATCGTGGCGGCGGTAGCGGAGAACGTCAGCGAGAGGGTGGCTTCGTCGGGCGCCACGTTGAGCCGGGAGGTCGCGGTGACGCTCACCTCGCGGGGCGGCGCGTCAGCCCCAGGCGCGGACGGCGGGGGCGGACAGCAGGCGGCGAGGAGGAGGAGGACGTGGGCCATGGGGCAGCTCCGGCTTCGTCCCTCCCTATTCGTCCCCCCGCCACTCCGCTTCCCGCCGGTAGATACTGCGGGCGCTGATGCCGAGGAGGTTGGCGGCGAGGCTGCGGTCGCCGCTGCACTGCCGGAGGGTGGCCTCGATCATCCGGCGTTCCACCTGCCCCAGCGGCGTGCCTACGGTGAAGGTCAGCCAACCGGATTCGGCGGCGCCGGTCCCTCCCCGCAGCGCGGCCGGCAAGTCGAGCAGCGTGACCGTGTCGCCGCGCGCGAGCACCACGGCGCGCTCCAGCGTGTTCTCGAGCTCCCGGACGTTGCCGGGCCACGCATGCCGCTCCAACGCCGCGATCGCCTCGCTCTCGATGCCGACGATCTGCCGCCCGTGCCGCGCGGCGTGGTTGGCGACGAAGTGGCGGGCGAGCAGGGCCACGTCCTCGCGACGCTCCCGAAGCGCGGGCACGTGGAGGGGGATCACCTGGAGGCGGTAATACAGGTCTTCCCGGAGCCGCCCTTCGGCGACCGCCTTCACGGGGTCCCGGTTGGTCGCGGCGATCACCCGCACGTCGGCGCGGAGCGTGCGGGTGCCACCGAGCCGTTCGTATTCGCCGTCCTGCAGCACCCGCAGGAGCTTCACCTGGAGCAGTGGCGGCATCTCGGTGATCTCGTCCAGGAACAGCGTGCCGCCGGCCGCAAGGTCGAACCGGCCTTCTTTTCGCCCCTGCGCCCCGGTGAACGCGCCCGGCTCGTAGCCGAAGAGCTCGCTCTCCAAAAGCGCCTCGGGGATCGCGCCGCAGTTCACCGTGACCAGCCGCCGCTCCCGCCGCGGGCTCATCTCGTGGATCCACCGCGCCAGAAGCCCCTTTCCGGTGCCGCTCTCGCCGGTGACGAGCACGTTGGCCATCGACGGCGCGACCTGCCCGGCCTCCTCCAAAAGCGCCCGCATCGCCGCTGCCTGCCCCACCATCTCCGTGCGGGAGACCTGGGCGATCTGCGCCCGCAACCGGAGGTTCTCCCGAACGAGCTCGTGCTTCTCCAGCGCCTTCTGCACGCTGTGCACGACCGCGTCCTTCCGCAGCGGCTTGGTCACGAAGTCGTAGGCGCCCTCCTTCATGGCCTCGACCGCCGTCTCCACCGAGCCATACGCGGTGACCACGATCACCTGGGTCTCCGGGGAGATCTGCCGGGTGGCCCGCAGCAGCTCCAGACCGGTCATCCCGGGCATCTTCAGGTCGGTGAGCACCACGCCGACGGCGCCGTCGCGCAGGTGTTCCAGGGCGCTGCGCCCATCGGCCGCGGCGCGTACATCGTAGCCTTCGCGGGCGAAGATCCGCTCAAGGGCGAGCCGGTTCGGCTCTTCGTCGTCAACGACCAGGAGGACGGGCATGCGCCATTGTGGCACTTCGCCGCCAGAGTGGCAAGAGTCCGGCCATCTTGACGACAACGGGTGACGGGGGCCCCACACGGATACGGGCGGGCGTGGACCATCGCCGGGGCTCCCCGATCATCGCTGTTGCCCTGCTGATCGGCTGCTCCACGGCTGGAAGCGACGAGCTCGCCGTGAACGACCTCCCCTTCGACACCGGGACCGACGACCCCACGGGCGGCGACGGAGAGTCGGGGCACGCCGACACGGGCGACAGCGGTGCCGCCTCCGAGACGGGCGGGGAGGACAGCGCCGACTCCGAAGAGACGGGCGGAGACTCAACCTCCTCCGCCCCTGAAGGCAAGATCGAGCTGCTGGACTGGACGGCTCACGTGCTCGGTCCCGGCGCCGACGACGCGCCAGGTGCGACCGCGCTTGCCACCGGCGACGTGAATGGGGACGGCCTCGACGACCTCGCCCTGGGCGCCTACGCCTACGGAGGCAGCTTCGAAGCGTGGGTTGTCCCCGGTCCGGTCCGCGGGGACGTAGACCTCGCCGTCGCCCCGACCCTCGTCCACCTCACCTCCGCCGAGCCCGCCGACCCGGTGCGTGCGCTCTCCCTCACCGACGTCGACGGCGACGGGACCGCCGACCTTCTGGTCGCGGTGGACGACGTCTTCGTCTTCCGTGGCCCGCTCCCCGCCACGCTGGACCTCCCGGACGCCGACCTCCGCGTGACGTGGTCCGCCGGCGCCCTCCAGCAGGTGGGCGCCGTGGGCGACCTCGATGGCGGCGGCGGGTCCGACATCGCGCTGACCAGCCAGGACGGCGCGTGGAGCGGGGACGTCTACGAATACGGACACGTGGAGGTCCACCACGCCGCGAGCGACGGGTTCCTCGGCCGGGAGGACGCGCTCGCCACCTTCACCAGTCTAGACGGAAACCCGTATGCGTCGAGCGCGGTCAGCCCGGGCGACGTGGACGGCGACGGCCAGGACGATGTCTGGCTCGGCGGGCTGCGCCTGTTCTATGGGCCGTTGAGCGGGTCGTTCACCTTGGACCAGGCCGATCGTCAAGTCACCCCCGTCGCGCAGACCTGGTCGTTCTTCACCGCCCGCGCCGCTGGCGACACGGACGGCGATGGCCGCGCCGACATCGCCCTGGTCGGCCAGCTCGACGCGGACACCAGCCGCGTGCTCTTCCTCGGCGACCTCCCGGCCGGCGACGTCGCCATCGACGGCCTCGACCCTACGATCGAGCTCCCCGACGCGGTCCTCGGC
This sequence comes from uncultured Pseudomonadota bacterium, assembly GCA_903921785.1. Taxonomy (GTDB): domain Bacteria; phylum Myxococcota_A; class UBA796; order UBA796; family SXON01; genus SXON01. The sequence continues at coordinate 26,720 of CAIXRH010000034.1, read as the reverse complement.
GCGTCGACCACGCTGGCGGTGGCCGACGTGGACGGCGACGCCCACCCCGACGTGATCCTCGGCGGGCCCGGGCTGAGCGGAGGTGGCGGTGCCTCGGTCTCCGTGACCTACGGGCCGATCGCCGGGCGGGTCGCGCTCACCCCCGACGCGACGACCGTCGCCGCCACCGCGACCGGGTTCGGCGCCACCCTCGCCGCCGGCGACCTCGACGACGACGGCTACGCCGACGTGGCCGCGGGCGCGCTCCCCGGCGGGATGGGCGGCACGTGGGTGCTGGGAGGGGGGTGGCGGTAGGCGAAGAAAGCCGGCGCGGTCAGGGCGCGTCCACGTCCACCACGGTGCCCGCCGCCACGTCCTCCAGCTCGGAGGTGGCGCCGCCGGGCCACGTGATGCGCACCCGATCTGCGGACGGGTAGCCGCCGAAGCCGAGGTACACCTCGTCCGCGCTCGACGAGCTCGTGGTCGAGGGCAGGTGCCAGAGCGTCTGGGTCTCACCGGCGACCTCGGCCTCGATCTTCGCGCCCACGAGGCTCGCGCCGTGGAGCCGCAAGGTGGCGCCCGGCGGGCAGCCGCCGCCGCTGAGCGCCACGCGCACGAAGTATTTCCCGGCGGTGAGCAGGTCGGGCCGGCCGTCGCGGTCGAAGTCGCCCAGGGCGTAGGTGCGCGTGCGCGGGCCGTCGGCGAACCCGGGCTCGGCCTTGTCGAAGCGGCCCGCCCCGTCGGAGAGGAGCACCTGGTTGGGCTGCACGGGCCCGTCGGTGGCCTGCACCCCGGCCGCGCTGAAGTTCTTTCCGCTCTGGCCGAAGGTGACGACCAGGTCCTGGTCGCGGTCGGCGTCGAGGTCGGCGAAGCCGGCGGCCCAGCTCACCATGCTGGTCTCGCTCGAGGGGACGTAGGCGTCGCCCGCGTTGAGCGTGGCGTTCACGAAGGTGCCGTCGCCGAGGTTCCACAAGAGCGTGGGGGGGCCGACGTCAGTCACGTAGAGGTCGAGGAGGCCGTCCTGGTTGGCGTCGCCGACGCCCACGCCCATCGTGTAGTTCACCAACTCACAGCCGCAGTCCGCGGCGCGGGTGAAGTCGCCGTGGCCGTCGTTGATCAGGAGGTGGTTGCCATCGACGTAGGGGCCGGCGTCGTTGCCCACGTAGAGATCGAGGTCCCCGTCGGCGTCGGCGTCGAACCACACGCTGTGCAGGGTCATCCCGTAGCGGGTGTCTTCGGGGAGCGCGCCGACCCGCTCGGCGAAGTGGTGGTCGTCGTCCTGGATGAGCAGCAGGTTGCCATCGCCGACCTGGGCGCCGGAGACGATCTCCTCGTAGGTCATGTTGTACGCGGCCGCGGAGACGTAGGCGTCGAGGTCGCCGTCGCCGTCGGCGTCGCCGAAGGCGATGGCGTAGGTCACCACGTCGGTGCCGGGGAGGACCTCGGGGGTGAAGACGCCGGTGCCGTCGTTCCAGTAGACCGATGCCTCGGTGGACCAGGAGCCGAGCATCGCGTCGAGGTCGCCGTCGCCGTCGAGGTCGGCGAGCGCCACGGCTTCGGAGCCGGGGAGATCGCCGTTGGTGGCGCGGATGGCGGGATCGACGGAGAGGCCACCGGCGCCGTCGTTGCGGAGGCCGAAGCTGCCGCCGGCCCAGGCCACGAGCGCGTCGAGGTCGCCGTCGCCGTCGAGGTCGCCCACCGCCACGCCCTGCACCGTGTGGTCGAGGGGCTCGCGCGAGGGCAGGTCCAGCTCCGACCACTCCGCGAGCGTCGTGACCGTATAGGGCTCGCAGGTCGCGGGCGCCGCGCCGGTGTCGGGCGCGGCGTCGGCCGTGTCCGCCTCCGCAGACTCGTTTGCGCCTCCTTCGAGGGGAGCGCACGCCCAGAGCAGTCCCAGCAGCACGGGCCGAGTATACGCCGCGCCCGCGCCGGCCGCTCCACGCCCTCTCACGCCGCCCCCACGATCCGCCCGTCCTCCGCGACGACAAACTCGCCCGGCTTCACCCGCTCCGCCGTGAACTGTGCCGGGTCCAGGCGATCCACGCCGAGCAGCGGGCCGAGCGTCGCCCAGACGCGCGCCGGCGTCCACCCGGACTCCCGCAGCGCCCGCAGCTCGGTGCTCCCGTGGGACTTGCTGAGCTTCTTTCCGTCGTGCCCGAGGAGCACGGCGACGTGCAGCCAGGTCGGTGGAGTCCACCCGAGCGCCTGGTAGAGGCGGAGCTGGGTCGCGGTGGCCGAGAGCAGGTCCCCGCCGCGCACCACCTCCGTCACGCCGTCCCGGTGGTCGTCCAGCACGACGGCCAGCGGGTAGGCCGCCTCGCCGTCGGCGCGCACCAGGATCGGGTCTTCATCGGGGGCGAAGGCCTGGGGCCCTGCGGCACGGTCCACGAACTGCACGAGGCCGCGCGGGGTATCGAACCGCCACGCTCCCTTGTCGTGCGCCTTGTTCCGGCACATACACCCGAGGATGTGACGCGTGGCGCGGGTGCAGACACACCGGAAAACCGGAATCCCGTCCAGGGGGTAGGTGCGGCTGGACTGCGGCGCGGTCTCTTCGTCCCACTCCAGGCCCAACCAGCGGAGGTCCTCGCGCTGCGCGAGCGCCACCTCTCCCCGTGCGCGGCCCCGGTCGAGGTCCTCCACGCGGAGAAGCACCCGCCCGCCGGCCGCGCGGGCGCTGAGCCACGCCGCGCCGAAAGCGAGGGCGTTGCCGAGGTGGAGGTGGCCCGAGGGCGTGGGCGCCATGCGTCCGGTGGGGACCATCGCCGCCACCTATGCGAGCAGCGACGGGGGCGCCGCGCCCGCCGTCGCGGCCCTGGGGGCGCCAGGCCGAACGGGCCTGGCGCGCTCAGTGTTTCGCGGGCTTGTGCTTCTTCGGCGGCGGCGCGGCGTGGCCCTGCGGCGGCACCTGCTCATGGTTCTGCACCCGACGGTGGACCCGCTCCCGGACGTGCACCACCTCGGTCTCGCGTACGTGGCGCGGCTGGATGTAGCGGCCCCGCACGTAGTACCCGTCCACCCAGGCCCGACCGACCGGCGCCGGCGAGCGCCAGTAGCCCTCGTGGTACGACCGACCCGCCCAGTAGCCTGGCGCCCAGGAGTACCCCGGGTTCTGCGCCACCGGAGCCCAGTAGCCGGGGATGAAGTACCCGTATTCGTCGTAGTAGCCCGGCACCCACACGTAGTCCGGGCGGGGCTCGGGCACGTATCCGGGGTCGTAGGGGTCGTAATACAACACCCCAGGCGACCACACGCTCACGGTGATGCCGGCGTGGGCAGACGAAGAAAACGCCAGGGAGGCGAGGACGAAGAATACGGACATCCGCATGTGGATAACCTTGGTCCGAAGAGTGTAGACACCCTGGACAAACACATGCGCCGATCGACCCACGGATCGCGACAGCGGCGAATAGCTGAGCCACCGGGGCCGAAGCCCGGCGCTACGACGGCGGCGCGAGCTGGTAGGAGCGTTGGACGAAGGCGGTCGCGGCCGGCATCGGGGCGCGGAGGCGAGCGCGGTCGAGCGCGCGGACGGAGCCGACGGTGTCGCCGCGGAGCGCCAGCACGCGGCCGAGCGCGGTGAGCAGCGCCCAATCGTCCGGGTGGTGCTCTGCGCCGATCTCCAGGACGGCCTGGGCCTGCGCGGGCGCGCCGGAGTCGAGGAGGCGCGCGGCGAGCGTGAGGGCGCGGGAGGGCGAGAGGGCGTCGCCCTGGGTGCGGGCGAGCTCGACGCAGGCGTGGGGATCGTCGGCGAGCCAGGCCGCCGCCAGGGCACCGTCGCCGGGATCGCGGTCGCGGAGGGCGTGGAGGGAAGCTTCGTCGTACCAGCGGCCGCGCGCCATCACCCCGCGCACGCGGGAGAGGGCGTGGAGGTCGCCGAGCGGGTTGTCGTCGATCACGAGGAGATCGGCCCGGTAGCCCGGCGCGATCTGCCCGAACGGCTCGGCGCCGCCCACGAAGCGGCCGGGCGTGGCCGTGGCCGCTTCGAGCGCCCGCCACCGGCCCAGACCGGCGCGGTCGAGCGCCTGCACCTCCTCCACGAGGCTCTCCCCGTACGCGAGGCCCGGCACCCAGCCCACATCGGTCCCGGCCATCAGGGGCACCCCGCCGTCGGCGAGCGCGCTCACGAGCCGGCGCTGGAGGTCCCGGCTCCGGAGGAGCCCCTCCCGCAGCGGCAGGTAGGCCCTCCGCGCCGGGTTCTTCTCGTTCTCCCACACCGCTCGCTCCAACCGCGGCATCGCGTCGCGCGAGGGGCTGCGTTCGAGGAACGCAGGATGGTCACTCAGCGACTCCACCAGCGTGTCCATCGAGACCAGGGTGGGGGTGACGTACGCCTGCCCGCGGAGCGTGGCCTCCACGGCGTCGGGGATCCCGGCGGGGTCCATCGCCTCGTCGAACCAGGCCCAGACGTACTCCTCGGTGTGCTCCACCGTGGCCTGCCGTTTCTGCATGGAGTGGAGCAGCCCCACCCGCTCGCTGAGGTGGCCCACCACCCGCAGGTGGTCCCGCCGCGCCTGGTCCATGAGCGCGTCGTACACGCCCACCTCCAGGTCGCCGTGCATCTTCACGAAGTCGTACCCGGCCTCCTTCTCTTCGTGCACCCGCGCTTCCGCCTCCGCGGGCGTGTGCACCGCCTGCATCTCGCCGAGGAGGAGGTCGTCCTTCCGATCGAGCATCGGCCCGGTGGTGAGGAGCGTAGGCCCGGCGATCATGCCCGCGCGCACCGCCTCGCGCCAGAGGAGGTGGCGCGGCGAACCCGACATGTTCACCGCCGTGGTGACCCCCGAGGCGAGCAGCAGCGGCAGGTCGTACTCATCGTTGACGTGCACGTGCATGTCCGCGAGGCCGGGGACCACCCAGCGACCCTCCAGGTTCACCACCGCGGCATCGGCCGGGATGGGCACGTTGGCGCCCACCGCCACGATGCGGTCGTCCCGCACCAGGATCGTCTGGTCGATCAGCACACGCTCGCTGTCCATCGGCACCACGTTCGCGTGCAGGAGCGCGAGCTGCACCGGCGGGGGCGGCGACGAGAAGAACGAGCCCCAGACCAGCGGGAGAAGGGAGCGCATACCCGGGAGGATAGGCTATTTTCGCCCGATCGCCAACACCGTCGTGAAGGCGGGCGTGCGGCGGTCCACGTGCACCACCTCGGCGGTCACGTCGTGGAAGCCCGCCTCGCGCAGCAGCGCGCCCAGATCGACAAAGCCGAGGTGTTTGTGGCCCAACCGGTGCCGCACCCAGCCGTGGGCGTGCGGCGCGAGGTCGAGGACCGCGATCTGCCCACCACCGACGAGCGCCTCCCGGCACCGACGGAGGGTGGGGATCGGGTCTTCCACGCAGTGCAGCGCCTGGGAGAGCAGCACGAGGTCCACCTCACGCTCCTTGAGCGGGAGGTCCTCCAGCGTGCCCACGCGGCGCTCGATGGACTCGGGGAGGCGCGCGAGCGCGGCGGGGTCCTTGTCCACCGCGATGACGTGGCGGGCGTGGGCGGCGAGCAGGCTGGTGAGGTGTCCGGTGCCGACGCCGAGATCCGCGATGCGGATGGGGCCGAGGAGCGCGAGCAGGGTGCGCGCGAGCGCCTCCCAGGACCGCCCCGGCAGGTAGTCGCTGCCGAGGCCTTCGGGGGTGGGCGAGGTGCGCTCGGCGAGCACGCGCTGCATCGCCAGCGCGTCCCCCTCGGGGAGCGGGGCGGTCGCCACGAGGTCCACCAGCGCTTCTTCCCCCTCGGGGCGCGCGGCGGCGTAGCGGGTGTGGGCGCCGTCGCGGCGCGCGGTGACCAGGCCGGCGGTGCGGAGCTGGGCGAGGTGCCCGCTCACGGTGCTCTGCCCCATCCCCACGATCTCCTGGAGCTCAGAGACGGCGAGCTCTTCGCGACAGCAGAGCGCGAGCATCCGCAGGCGGGTGGCGTCGCCGAGGGCACGGAACAGGTCGGCGCGGGACATGGGCTCGGCATATCAAGGTTTGCCGATGGGCGGCCGGTGCGCGGTCGCGGCGGGCCTCGCGGGGGCGCCCCGGCCCGGCCCCCGAGGAGCGCCCGGCCGCGCGACGCCGACGCAAGTCGTGGCTCGCGACGGTGGAGAGGGGCCGGGAGGTGGGACCACCCCGACGCCTCATAAGTCAAGCACCAAACCCGAGAAAACTCAGGGCGTCACGGCGGCGATCGCCTCGTCCCAGCGGCTGGCGGCGGACCACGGCGCCGAGCTGTAGATCGGCGGCAGACTGCCGTCGCTCGGGGACCAGATGGTCAGCCCGGCGCTGCCCTTCACCCCGTTTCCGTCGTAGTAGCTCACGACGACTGCGTCCTGGGCGGCGGCCTGCGCGGCGGCGGTGGCGGCGAGCACGTCCGCATCGGAGCTGTAGGTGGCGAAGCCGTCGAGGAGGTCGAGCAGGTCGTGCTGACGACTGTTCGGCCCGTCGTAGCCCTGGGCGATCGGGGCGGCGGCGGCGAACAACGGGCCGGCGGTGCCCGAGGCGACGATGGCGTCGGAGAGCGTGTCGAGCGAGGCGGTCAGCGCCGGGAGCTGCCCCAGATCGACCACCGACATCGTGCTGTCGGGGATCTCGTGGAAGCGGAGCGCAATGGAAGAACCGAGCTCGGCGGCGTCCATCTGCGGATAGGTGGTGAGGTCGGCGAGCACGGCGTCGTAGGGCCACCCGGCCACGTCCTCGTAGTCTTCGCTGGCGACCATGAAGCGGGCGTCGTCCGCCACGGAGTACGCGACCTCCCACTGGGCCATCGTGCACGCGTCGAAGCCGACGGCGTCGAGCGGCTTGCCGAGGACGGTCGCCGCGTCGTGGACCACCGCGGTGACGTCGCCGCCGGCCACCGACAGGTTGTTCCCGGAGCTGTAGTCGTAGGAGACGCCCTTGGTCTCGGGTTCGTCCGGACCGAACGACCACCCGTCGCCGTGGTCCCAGAACACGAACATCGTGTGGTTCGCCGGGTAGTTCGTGATGCCCCAGCGGACAAAGTCCTGGAGGGTGCTGGGGTCGCCCGAGTCGACGTCTCCGAGGTCCTCGAGCACGGGCGAGGCGATGACGCGGATGTCTTCGTCCTGCTCGATTCGGTACCGGCGGGCACCGGACCAGTCGCCGTCGCCGCCCCAGATTCCCGGCGAACGATCGAGCTGCACCACCACGTTCACCCGGTCGGTGGAGCCCACGAGCTCCATCTCGTTGACGTCGGCCAACGCCCACTTCTCCAGGTCGTTGTCCCCGTTGACGAAGACGAGGATGGTCCAGTCGGCGAGGTCGGGATCGGCGGAGTCGGCGGTGTCCGAGGTGTCGGCGCCACCCCCGGAATCTGCGGAGTCGGCGCTGTCCGCGGAATCGGCGGTGTCGGGCCGGCCGCCGGTGTCGACGAGGCCGGTCTCCGGGAAGGCGATGGCGTCGGGCGCGATGTCGAAGGCGACGTCGGGGCACCCAAGCACGAAGGCGAGCAGCATGCGCCTACCATAGCCGGATCGGTCCGGGCCCGATCTCCGATCCGGGCGGGGCGCCGCGGGGACGGGCGCTCACGACGATCCCCGCGGAGTTTTTTGTTCCCCCTCCCAGCCCTCCTCCATCCTCGCGAGCCAGAACGAACGTCGGCGGGGGACGCGGGGGCCGCGTGGAGCCCGCTCGACGACGAGCTCCGCGGCGAGGCACCGCCCTGCCCGCCGGCCGGCGTCGGCGCCCCACCCGGCGCCCCACCCCCACCCGCCGCCTCGATCCCGATCTCTCCGCAGATCCTGATCCTCCAACGCCCACACTTCACGGGCGATCCCTAATGTTTTGCACGAAGTAGCTCTTGACGGTACAATAGTTGGGCTCCCGCTGGTCCGATGTCTGCCGCTGAATCCCTGGTTCGTCTCGCCCCTTCTCGGTACACCCTCCCTCGCCCCTTCCTGAAGTGGGTCGGCGGCAAGGGCCAACTGCTCGGCACGCTGCTCGAGCGGGTGGCTGCATCCGGAAACTTCCGTGCCTACCATGAGCCCTTCGTGGGCGGAGGGGCGCTGTTCTTCGAGCTCTACCGCCAGGGCGCGCTGCGCGACGGCGCGGTGCTCTCCGACAAGAACCCGCACCTGCTCGAGGTCTGGGAGTCCGTCCGCTCCGACGTGGACGGGCTGGTGGAGCGCCTCGCGACCCACCGCGCGCACCACCACGAGGACTACTACTACCAGGTGCGGGCGGTCGTCCCGACCGAACGGGTGGACCGCGCCGCGCGGATCATCTACCTGAACAAGACCTGCTTCAACGGGCTCTACCGCGAGAATCGCCGCGGGATGTTCAACGTGCCGTTCGGCCGCTACACCGACCCGCCGATCCTCGACGAGGACAACCTCCGCGCCTGCTCCAAGGCGCTCCAGAACGTGGAGCTGCGCTGCCAGGGCTTCGAGGAGGCCGCGGCCGCCGTGAAGTCCCAGGACTTCGTCTACTTCGACCCGCCCTACGTCCCGGTCTCCGCCACCAGCGTCTTCACCGAGTACGCCAAGGGCGGCTTCGGCGAAGGCGACCAGCGCCGCCTCGCCGACACCTTCCGCGACCTCACCCGCCGCGGCGCCAGCGTGATGCTCAGCAATTCCTGGGCTCCGCTGGTGCTCGAGTGCTACGGCGAGTTCTCTCCGCACCCGGTCGCCGCCTCGCGCAACCTCAACAGCCGCACCGATCGCCGCGGCGCGGTGAAAGAAGCGCTGGTGGACAACTTCTCGGTCGTCCGACCCGAACAGCTCGCGGGGTAGGCGCCGATCGCGGGTCGGGTTCGAGGTCACGTCGAAGGGCGGGGGTGCCCCACCGGCTTGCCGTGCGGGCCCCTCGGCGGTCGAGGAACCGCCGGCGGCGAGAATGGCGGGGCGGGCGCTTGCGTCGTCGTCCGCTTGTGCGTATGGGTACCCATATGAAGACGACCGTAGAGCTGGGTGATGCACTCCTCGCCGAAGCGCGTCAGGTGGCGGCCGCAGAGGGGACGACGCTGCGAGCGCTGCTCGAGGAAGGCCTTCGGGCCGCGCTGCACCGCCGCCACCAGCCGCGGGCGTTCCTCCTTCGCGAGGCGGCCTTCGGGGGTGAAGGGCTGCAAGACGCGTTCAAGGAGAACGAGTGGGCCAAGATCCGCGCCGCGATCTACGAGGATCGCGGTACGTGATCGCCATCGACACCAACCTGCTGGTCTACGCCCACCGACGAGACTCGCCCTGGCACCGCGCCGCCGCGGGGCTCATGCGTCGGCTGGCAGAAGGTCACGAAGCGTGGGCGATTCCGTGGCCGTGCGTCCACGAGTTCTTCGCCATCGTCACCCACCCGCGGATCTACCAGCCGCCCTCGCCCGTGGAGGTGGCGATCGCCCAGGTCGAGGCCTGGATGGAGTCGCCGTCGCTGGTGCTCCTCGCGGAGGGTCCGACCCACTGGGAGTCCCTGCGGGCGCTCCTCGCCGATGGCCGGGTCTCCGGCCCCCGCGTCCATGACGCCCGCATCGCCGCGCTCTGCGCGCAATACCGCGTTCGCGAACTCTGGTCGGCCGACCGTGACTTCGCGTCCATCGGCGGCGTCCGGACCAAAAATCCGCTCCTCCCCGCCTGAACGGCCCAGCTCGCGGAGGGCGGCCGAGCCACCGCCCCGCCGCCGCGCCCGCCCGCCCCGCCAGGCTCGCGGACGGTGGCGGCTCGACCGCCGACGGAGACCGCCTGGCAGGGCGGTGGCGCCGGTTCCAGCCCTTGAACACGCGCATCGCACGCGACGCTTCGTGGTATCCTCTCAGGATGTTCCTCCTCGTTTTCCTCGCCTCGGCGTGCACACCCAGCCATCCCGACGACGCCGCGCCCCCCGAGGTTGACCGCGACTCCGGGGAGCCCGACGTCGTCGTCCCGGAGGGCGGGCCGTACGCCAACTGTTCGAGCCGGACGACCGGCCACGCGCTCTACGACGACACGATCTACGCCTACTGGGAGGACGATTACGACGCCCTGGGCAATTGGGTGGCCTACCGAAGCGACGGCGACCAGGACGGGGAGTTCGAGGAGAACCAGACCGCCGAGCGAGACGCCGCGGGAGACCTGATTGTCTGGCTCGTGGACAACGACGACCGCAACACCCTCCCCGACGAGCGGTACACCTACACGCGCGACGCCGACGGCTTCGTCCTGCAAACGGACTGGGACAATCACGACGACGGCACGGTCGACGGCCGCTACACCTACGACTACGACGAGCACGGCCACCTGGTCTACGTCGCGATCGACGACGCCGCCGACGGCTCCACCGACGCCCACTGCACCGGCGTCTGGACCGAGGCGGACGGAATCTGGACGGACACGTACGGCTGTCAGCGGGAGACCGGCGAGCCCACCTACGCGGAAGTGACCACCTGGAGCGCCGACGGGCTGCAGCTCACGGAGCTCGACGACAACGAGGGGGACGGCCCCTGGGAGTCCAGCTACGCCTGGACCTGGTCGGACGACGGCGGCGTCGCGTCCTGGGTCGCGATCTTCCAGGTCGACGGCGTGTACGACTCCGACTACCGCGCCCGCGTGCACTACGACAGCCTCGGCCGGCTCTCGTTCCGAGAGTACGACTGGTACCAGGACGGCGACGAAGACGACGAGCTGGACTGGGAGTACGACTGCCCCTGGTGAGCCGCCAGCGCGTGGCGAGGGGCGGAGCGGCCTACCCGGCCCCGACCACCGGCGCCCAGGTGATCGTGAGGCCGCCGCCGAGCTCCCTCTCCGTGCCGTAGAGCCCGTAGAGCCGCAGATACAACCTCGGCTCCTCCCACCCCACCGACAGCGTGGGGCCGCCGGAGAAGCGGGCGGCGGCGCCGAGGCGGGTGTCGCCGCCGTCGTTGGTTCCGTGCGCCTCAAAACCGCGGAGATCGCCGAGGGCGCCGCCGGCGAAGGAGAAGCGGTCGGAGACGAAGACGTACTCCAACGAGAGGTTTCCACCGAGCGCAAGGTCCGGGGTGAGCGTGCCCTGGGAGACCGACGCCGGCGCCGCGAGGATCGGCCCGAGCTTGAACAGCGCGGTGAGCCGGATCCGGTCCCGGACGACGGCGCCGCCGAGGGTGATCGCCGGGAAGACGGTGCCGACGTCGGCCTTCGCGCCGTCCCAGCCTTCGGCGGTCACACACTCGGTGGAGGAGTGGGTGCCGAAGTCGCTGGAGAAGGGGTCCCAGTTGCTGGTCTCGGTGGTCTCGCAGGTGGTCTCGGGCGTGAACGAGGTCGACCCGTAGGGCGCGTACCCGGCGTCTACGCCGACAAGGAGCATGATCTGGGCCGGCGTCCCCACGGACCCGGGATAACTCCGTGGGGCGCGCCCGCCCGCGCCCACGACGCATGGTGACCCTCCCGCCCGACCACGCCCGCGCCGTGCTGCTGCACGCCGCCGGCTTCGACCGCGACTTCCCCTCGGGAGAGGCCGGGATCGTCGCCGTGCTCGACGCCCTGGACTGGATCCAGCTCGACCCCATCGACCGCTGCGGGCAGAACGCCGACCTCGTGGTGGCGGCGCGCGCCGAGGGCACCACCCGGGGCGACGTCCATCGGGTGCTCCGCGGGCGGAGCTTCGAACACTTCGCGAAAGAGCGCTGCATCGTGCACGCGCGCCACTTCGCGCACTACCGCGACCAGGCGGTGGAGACGCCATGGTGGCGGAACTCCGAGCGGATGCGGAAGCTCCCGCCGTCCATGCTCGACGAGGTGCTCGCCGAGGTGGCGGAGCGCGGCCCCATGCCGGCAGAGGCGCTGCAGGCCCGGGGGCGGGTGGAGGCGATGGACTGGGCCGGGTGGAAGAGCACGTCGCGCGCGGAGGTGCTCGCCGCGGAGGCGCTGTGGACCCGCTGCGCGCTGGTCGTCTCCGGCCGCGACAGCCGCGGCCGACGGCTCTACGACCTCCCGTCGCGCGCGATCCCGGACCACGCCGCCGCGCCCACCCCGGAGGCGCCGTTCTTCGAGGCGATGGTGGTCGCGCGGGTGCGCAGCGCGGGCCTCCTCTCTCGGGCCGGAGGCGCGATGTGGTCGATGTTGGCCACGGCCCGTACGGACGGCACGGTCGAACGGCTGCTCGCGGCCGGGCGCCTGGAGGAGGTGCGGGTCGGTCGGCGCCCGTACCTCGCCCTCCCGGAGACCCTGGCGATCGACGTGCCGGACACCCTCGCGAAGGCCGCGGAGCGCGCCGTGGTGCTCGGCCCCCTCGACCCGCTGCTCTGGGATCGCGCCCTGGTTCGCGACGTGTTTGCGTTTGACTACGTCTGGGAGATCTACAAGCCCGAGTCCGAACGGCAGTGGGGATACTACGTGTGCCCGGTGCTCGCGGACGCGCGCCTCCACAGTCGTATGGAAGCCCGCCGAGAACGATCGGTCCTCCGCGTGGAGCGCCGCTGGGGCGACCTTCCTGAGCCCGCCTGGAACGCCGCGATCGGCCGTCTCGCCGCGATGAACGCCGCGACTTCTATTGACGCGTCAAGATTGATTCAAGATTGACGGGGGTTGACGCCGCATTGTGCGCAATTCGTTTCGCACTGCGAAAAAAAGTACGCACCTGACCTTTTCAAGCGGGGCGGGGATTGCTATTGTCGCGCCTCCCCCGAACCCCGGCCTACGTTTGCTCCTCTCCCTCCTCCTCAGCTACTCGGCGTTCGCGGCCTACGGGCCGGACCTCGAGGGAGACTTGTTGGCGGAGGGGGCATCGAGCGAGCCGGCGGACACCGGGGTGGTCGGCTGCAGCGACCAGTACCTGAAGGATGGCGTACTCCTGCCCGACCTGCCACTGTTTCTCACGCGGGTACAGCCTGGTCACGCGTGGGGCACCCGCGAGATGACCGACCTGCTGGTCGACACGTCGCGGCACATGCGCTGGCTCATGCCCGAGGCCGATCCGATCAGCATCGGTGAGATCAGCGCCGAGCATGGCGGCTTCCTCCAGGGCCACAAGTCGCACCGCGGCGGCGTGGATGCCGACGTGGGCCTCTACATGACCGGGGGCCGCCAGAACCCCCGGCAGTTCGACACGCCGGGTCCCGGTCAGTTCGATGTCGAAGCGAACTGGATGCTCATGGCCTCGTTCCTCGAGAGCGGCAAGGTCGACATGATCCTCCTGGATCGCGGCCTCATCGCCAAGCTCAAGGCCTACACGTTGCAGGCCGGCCTGCTCTCCGAGGAAGAGGCCAACGCCATCTTCCTCGGCGATGCGCACGAGGGCTACCAGAGCGTGGGCGTGGTGCGGCACGCGCCGAGCCACGAAGACCACATGCACGTACGCGTCCTCTGCCCCGACGGCAGCAAGGCCTCCGCGCGCTGAGTCGAGGGCGGCCGCGAAGCGGCTGCGTTCCCTTCGCCACGAGCCCCGCCCGGCCCAACCGGTGGCGACGCCTGCGGCAGACGCCTGCGGCAGACGCCGACCCGGCAACGGTGCCCGCCTTCCACCGGCGTGGAACCACGGCTGGACGGCGCTACGGGCCCCGCCAAGCTCGCTGTGGCCACACTGCCCGCCTCGCGCCGACCTGGGGGCGTTGCGGGGGCGAGAGCCCCCGCCCCAAAATCAACGGTGTTCCTATCGACATGGGCGATCGCGCCCCGCGACTAGAACGGGATGTCGTCGTCCCCGTGGAAGGGCGGCGCTTCGTCCGGCGGAGCGTTCCCGCCCCGACCGCCGCCACCCGTGCCGCCGCCGCCACCCGTGCCGCCGCCGCCGGAGCCGCCACGGTCGTAGCCGCCGCCGCCGCCACGGCTCCCGCCGCCGTAGCCGGCCCCGCCACCTCCGCCTCCGTAGCCCCCGCCGCCGCCGCCCCCACGGCTCCCGCCGCCATAGCCGCCGCCGCCTTCTTCCCCACCGCCGCCACCAGCACCCTGGCCGCCGCCGAGGAACCGCACGATCTCCGAGACGATCTCGGTGGAGTAGCGATCCTTCCCCTCCTTGTCCTGCCACTTGCGGGTCTGCAGGCGGCCCTCGATGTAGAGCTGCTTGCCCTTCTTGCAGTACTTGTGGACGTTCTCCGCGTCCCTCCCCCAGCAGACCACGGAGTGCCACTCGGTGCGCTCCTGCAGGTTGCCATCACGATCCTTGTACTTGTCGGTCGTCGCGATGCGGAGGGTTGCCACGGCCTGGCCGCCAGTGGTGTTGCGAAGCTCGGGATCTTGTCCCAGATTGCCGATGAGGATGACCTTGTTGATCACATTCCACCCAGGGGAGACGCAGCCCTATCACCCCCTACGCGCGGCCGACTGCCAGAAAATGGCTGGATCGGCGACGCGCGGCGCCGGCCGGTTTACGATCCGCGGGTGATGCCCCGGGTACTGCTGATCGAGGACGACCTGTTCTCTGCGACCGTCCTGGCCGACGGGCTGGAGGCCCTCGGTTGGGAGGTGCTGCGTGAGTCCAGCGGCGCGGAGGGGCTCGCCCGCGCGCTCCGCGAACGTCCGGATGTGGTGGTCACCGATCTGGCGATCCCCGGCGTGGATGGCGCCACCCTCGCGGCCACGCTGCGTCTCGCCCCCGGGCGCCGCGTGCCCGTGGTGCTCATGTCGGCGCGGGACGGGTGTGAGGAGCTGGCCGGCACCTCCGGCGCCGATCGTTTCCTCGAAAAGCCGGTTCGGGCCGCGAGCCTGGACGTACTCCTCCGCGAGCTGGCAACGAAGGGCGAGCCGGCGCTCGACGCGGGGCCGGGCGCCGTCCGCGTGCCCAACGCCGACGTCTTCGGGGCCGACTCCGTCGCGCCCGTGGTGCGCGGCGAGATCGTCCCTGGCTGGCTCCCGCTCCAGGTGGTGCGATTCTTCGATCGGCGCGTCACCGGCGTGCTCGAGGTTTTTCACGGCGACGCGAGGGTGAAGCTGTTCTTCCACCGCGGCGCCCCCTCGGCGTCACGCAGCTCGGTCCCCGGCACAGAGCTCGGCCGGGTCTTGGAGCGCCTGGGGGTGCTGTCGGGCGAGCAGGTGGAGATCGCGGTGGCGGAGGCGCGTCGGAAGCGCCGCCCGCTGGGCGAGGAGCTCGTCGCCGCCTCGCTGCTGGAGCGGGCCACGGCGGAGCGGGCGCTCCGCGAGCAGATCGTCGCGCGCCTCTCCGAGCTTGATGCGCTCACGACCGGCCACTGGGTGTTCACGCCCTGCGACCCCGTGGGCTTGGCCGGGTTCGATGTGCCGGCCGGCGTCGCCTACTGGCGCCTCGGCGGGGAGGCCCCGTCGCCGCTCCCCACCCGCCTCGCCTACGCCCGCGCCGAGGTTCCCCCGTGGGCCTGGGCGCTCGTCGACCCGACGGGCGAGCTCGCGGGCATCCACGCCCTGCTGGTCGCGGGGTCGTCGGTCTCCGACTGCGTCGCGGGGGGCGGTCCGGACGCGGCGCGGCTCCTGCAGGTCCTCCATCGGTTCGGCCTCGTCGCGTTCGTCGACCAGCCGCCGACCGAGGCCCAGCGCGCTGCGGCGATGGCGATGCTCGACACGGCGGAGATCGAAGCCGCGGTCGCCGCGCGCCACCGCGCCTGGGTCGACGCCGACCACTACACCCTCTTCGGCCTCGCTCCGGATGCGTCGGCCACCGAAATCCACGCCGCCAGCCTCGCCGCGATCGGCGCGGTGAACCCCGAGCATCTCCCGCCCGGGGTCTCCACCGTCACCCGCGAGCGCGCGCAGGCCCTCTTCAGCCGCACGCTCGAAGCAAGCCGGGTGCTCCTCGACCCCGAGCGCCGGGTCCTCTACGACTCGATGATCTCGCGCCGCCGTGGGTGGCGCACGGAAGCGCTGGCCCCCGAGGACCACGCGGTGCTCCTCGCGGAGCGGGCGCGACAGGCGTTCCGCCGCGGCGAATACGTCACCGCGGCCTCGCTGTTCCGCTCGGCCATCCACCTCGAAGGAGCCGACGCGGACATCCTGGCAATGCTCGGCCGCACCCGTCGTCTCGCCTGCCCCGACGACCCCACGGCCGGCGAGGCCGAGCTGCGCCGGGCCACTGAGCTCGACCCCGACGGGGAATTCCCCCAATATTGGTTGGCGCGGCTGCACTTCGAGCGCGGCGAACTCGACGCTTCCCGCGACATCCTCCGCCACTTGCTGGCGCACAATCCCGAGTTCGAGCTGGCTAGAGAGGCCATGAGGTTGTTCCCGTGAATGCACCGTTGACCACCGCGCTCTGCGCGCGAGCCGTGGAAGGCGCCACCGGCGCCCTGGACTGGACGGACGGCAAACGCCGCCGCGTTTTCTTCTTCGAACACGGCCACATCGTGCTCGCCCAGTCCAACCTCAAGAGCGAGAGCGCCGAGCGGCTGGCCGAGGTGGATCCGACGCTGCAAGGCGAGGCCCTGGCGGTCGCCGCCGGCCGGTCGCGGCTCGCGGGCGCCCTCCGGGAGAGCGGGGGCGAAGCTCGCTGGATCGCGGGGGCACCGGCGCCGAGGCAGGAGCCGGTCGACTTCCCGGCGGTGCTCTGGGACGCCGGAACGCGCCGGCCGCCCATCACTGCCTACCCGAAGATCGTCGGCGCCGGCGGCGGCTGGCTGCACCGACAGCCGATGCCGCCAGGCCTCGCCGATTACCTCTCCGAGCTCGACGGCTCGCGCACCCTCGACGAGATCCTCAGCTTCGCCCCTGGCGGCCCGGAAGCGGCGGAGCGCTGGGTGCGCATCCTCTTCACCATGGGCGCGATCGTCGACGCCGGCATCGAGAGCGCCACCTACGAGGTGCGCAGCGTCCACAAGAAGCGGGACTGGGGCGGCGGGGTCGACGACATCGCCTCGATGATCTCCGAGGGTCTCGGCCAGGAGGTGGCGCCCAAGCCCAAGTCCGCGCCGGTGGACCCGCTGGCCGCCCGCTTCGGGCCGGTGCTGGCCCGAGTGCGCGCCGCCGCCGACCACTTCTCCGTGCTCGGCGTGAGCTGGCAGGACCCGCCCGAGTCGATCCGGCGCGCCTACTTCACCCTCGCCCGCGAGCTCCACCCGGACCGCTTTGTGGGCGACACCCCGGAGATCGGCGCGGTCGCCGCCGAGCTCTTCGACAAGATCCGCGGCGCCTGGGAGGTGCTCGGCGACGACGCCCAGCGGGAGGCGTACATCAAGCGGGTGATCAAGGGCGAAAAGACCGAAGACGAGCTCGCCATGGAGAAGGTGCGCGCGATCCTCGACGCCGAAGGCGACTTCAAAAAGGGGCTCAGCGAGTACTACGCTGGGCGCATCGGCCAGGCCCACGAGCTGTTCACCCGCGCCTCCGAAGCGGTGCCCGAGGAGGCGGAGTTCGCTGCCTATGCCGGCTACACCACGTTCCGGGTGCACCAGGGGAAGGACGCGGAGAAGGCCAAGGCCGGGATCGAGCGGCTCCGTCACGCGCTGGAGGCGAGCGAGAAGCTCGACGCAGGGTGGGTGCTGCTCGGGCTCATCCACCACGCCCAGGGACAGCACACCGAAGCCCGCGAGGCCTACGTGAAGGCACTGAGGATCAAGCCTTCGAACCCCGACGCGGTGCGCGAGATGAAGCGCCTGGAGCGCGACAAGGCCGCGGCCACCACCGACACCGGCTCGCTGTTCAACAAGTTCTTCGGTTCCAAGAAGTAGGCCGCCGATGACCTGGTTCGACCGCCACGCGGGAGAAGACGCCCGCGCCTTCTACGACCGGCTCTCCGTCGCGGTGGAGCAGTCTGGGCTCTTCGCCGCGATCTCCGCCGCCTCTGGCTCGGTCGGACTGCGCCGCTACGTCGTGCAGGCCGAAGCGCGTGAAGGCCGCGTCCGCGTGGTGGCCGTGGACGGGCCCACCTTGCCGAAGGGCGGCGGTCCGCCCGCCTCGGCGGCGTGGGCCGCCAACCTCGGGCTGGTGGAGGCCGCCTTGGGGCGCCTCCGCCGCCTCCTCCCGCGCGGGGTGGAGTTCTCCCACGTGGCCCTCGGCGTCGTCCGCGGCGCCGAAGCGGAGCCGGATCTGTCGTTCCGCTTCGACGAGGACGTGACCGACTTCCGCGCGACGAACCTCCCCATGCCGGTCGGCGAACCGGCCCCGACCGAGGACCCCGTCTGGTTGCGCACCCTCGCCGCCTGGGGACCGCGCACCGACGAGCTCCGGTCGCGGTTCGCTGTCGCCCGCGGCGACTGGTCGCTCACGGATGGCCTGCTCGACGACGGGCAGCGGCGGATCCCCGCCTTCGCCGTCGCCACCTGGCACCCCGGGCAGCGGCGGTTCACCTGGCTGCTCGACGAGCCGGTCGGGGAGGAGGCGCCGCTGGTGGAGCCGGAGCTCACCGTCGATCTCGCCGGGGCGATCGAGCTTGTCGCCCACGCCGCGGCCCGCCTCGGCGGCGCCGGCCTCTTCCAGGGCACCCTCGAGACTGGGGTGCTCGTCTTCCTCGCGGAGCGCGCTGCCCGATGATCCCTGAGCTTGATCGCCTCCCTCCCGGCGAGGCCCTCTTCGACATGGACGGAACGCTCATCACCAACGACATCGCGGAGGCGTGCCTCCGCGGGATCGACCGGATCGGGCACCGAAACGAGCTCACCCAGGGGGAAGGCAGCGTCTTCGACGCCTACAAGGCGATCCCTTCCTACCAGGGGCAGTGCCGGTACGCGGCGCTGGCGCTCGGCGGGCTCCGGGTCGGGCAGGTGGAGGCGCTGGTGGACCACGCGTTCGCGAATGGGGAGTGCGAGCCGGTCGCGGCCGTCTGCGAGTTGGCGCACCACGTCGCCCTCCGACACCGCGTGTGGCTGCTCACGGGGAGCCCGGAGATCCTCGGGGTGATCGTGGGGCGTCGACTGGGGATTCCGCGCGTCTACGGCATCAAGCTCCGGGCGGAGGGTGACCGCCTCCTGCCACAGACCTTCGGGACGATCACCTGCGATGAAGGCAAGATCGAGGCCGCTTGGGCGATGACCGGCCGGATTCCCGTCTTCGCGATCGGCGACAGCGTCCACGACCTCCCGCTGCTCCGCCACGCGCGGGTCGCACGCACCTGCGGTCGCAACGCCGGGGTGGAGTTTCCGGCGTTTCCTTGATGACGGGCCCCTCGTCGCATGCGGGCTCGCCGGTTTCTTGATAGCCCGCGCCGCTCGGAGAGCAGGCCATGAACCGTGTGCTGGAAGCCATCAAGGGGAACCGCTGCGTGCTGGTGTTCGGAGGGCGCGCCCTGGCCGATGCCGCCACGCTCGGGGAGCTCCGCCACCGCGGCGCCATCCCGGCCGTCGTGCTCACGGGGGAGGCGCCTGCGCCCGCCCGTCGCCTCTCCGCTGAGGCACTCGCCCCGGCGATCATGCAGGAAGGCGGGGTCATCTGCCTCATCGAGGCCGACGGCAACGACAGCGTGGGGCTCACCGAGCTCGCCCGCATCGTGCAGGGCGGAACGCACAAGCCGCGCCTCGTCGGCGTGGGCCGGGCGTTCAACGTCTTCTCCCTGCCCGACGTGATCAAGCTCCTGAAGTGGGAGCACGAGAAGGCCAAGCCCAAGGACTTCCTGTTCACCCTGCCGGTGCCCGCCGCGCCCGCTCCCGTCGCGGCCGCGCCGGTGGCCGAGGCCAAGAAGAAGGGCGGCGCCCCGCGCATCGCCTTCGTGGGTCGGGAAGAAGAGCTGGCCTGGCTCGCCGAGCGTA
The DNA here is from genome assembly GCA_903921785.1 of uncultured Pseudomonadota bacterium. GTDB lineage: Bacteria > Myxococcota_A > UBA796 > UBA796 > SXON01 > SXON01. The sequence goes on along the minus strand of CAIXRH010000034.1, from coordinate 7,228 downwards.
CGAGCGGCCCGGTGGTCGTCTCCGGTCCGCTCGGCGTCGGCAAGCGCTGGCTGGTCGAGAAGGCGCTCTCCGGCGCCACGGACCGCGCGCCCGACTTCGTGCTCGGCTGGGGCTCTGAAGCGGACGCCCTCTACGCGCGCCTCGCCATGCTCGCCTCCGAAGCCGGCGACGACCGCCTCGGCGAAGCGCTGAAGAAGCCCTCCGAGCGCCCCGCGCCGGCCGCCCTCGCCGCCCTCGCGGTGGAGAGCCTGGCCAACGTGAAGGCCACCCTGGTCATCGATCGGCTCGACACCGCGATGCGCCGCGACGGCACGTTCCACCGGGAGTCCCGCCTCGAGCTGCTGCTCAAGGCGTTGCTCCTCGGCAAGTACAGCGCCCGGGTCATCTTCGTCAGCACGATCCGGCCCCGGTTCTACCGTGAAGGCGAGGGCATCGACCTGCCGGCGCTCGAGCTCGGCGGCCTCAAGGGCAAGGAGCTCCACGAGATCTTCGATGCCTACCGCGTGGAAGACTTCGCCCGGGACAACTTCGGCCCGATCTCCCAGCGCATCCACGGCCATGGCCTCGCCGCGCGGCTCTTCGCCGTCGCCGTGCGCGACCCCGAGACCCGCGACGAGCTCATGGAGTCGGCGCGCTTCATGCAGATGGAGGACGTCTCGGATCTCGACGGTGTCCGCCGCCGCATCGACAAGACGCTGAAGGACCTCTCCGACGAAGAGCGCCACGACCTCACGCTCCTCGCACACTTCCGCATCCCGTTCACCGCCACCGAGGCGGAGCTCACCGGGGTGAAGCGCGAGTCCCGCCTGGCGCTGCTCGCCAAGGGCCTGCTCGACATGGTCCCCGACGAAGGCCGGGAGCGTACGTTCTACGTGCACCGCCTCATCGACGCGCAGCTCCCCGCCCGGGAGACCAGCCTGTTCGACCTGCTCCAGGCCCTCGGCGACCAGTACGTGGCCGCCTCCGCCAAGGAGAAGGGCAGCAAGCAGCTCGCGCTCGCTCAGGAAGGCAACCGCCTCCTGTACGAAGCCCACCGCACCCGCGACCGCGCTCGGATGCCCTACCCGGACCACGACGGAGCCCTGGAGGCCATCCGCGGCCTCGTGCGCGGCAAGAAGGCCCGCCCGGACCTCGCCGAGGTGAAGATCGCCGAGGTGCTCAAGCTCGACCCGGCGAACACCGAGGTGGCGCTGCTGCGCATCGAGCTGCTCCAGGAGAAGAACCTCAAGGCCCAGGAGATCGCGGCGGCCTACGCCGAGCTCGCCGCGCTGGCCCCCACGCCCGAGGTCTTCCACCTCGAGTGCAACTTCTGCGAGAAGCGCGGCGGCGGGCGGAAGTACGCGGTGCAGGCGCTCGAGCGCGGCGTGGCGGCGTTCCCCGAGAACGGCCGCATGATGCGCCGCCTCGCCGGCCTCTACGCCGACGCGGGCAAGGCCGAAAAGGCCGTCGAAGTGCTCAAGCAGGCCATGGCGCTGGAGCCGATGATGCCCGACAGCTACGGGCTCCTCGGCGAGCTGTACCTGAGCCTGGGCCAGGAGCAGTGGGGCAACGCCCGCGACGCCCTCGCGGAGGCCCGCCGGCTCGACCCGAGCAACACCCTGCACATGGCGCGCCTCGGCGCGCTCATGATCGAGACCGCCGCCGGCGACAACGCCGTGCTCGACGAGGCGCAGAAGCTCCTCGAAGAAGCGGTGATCACCGACAAGAAGAACTACGCCGCCCACCTGTTCCTCGGCCGCCTCCTCATCAACCGCGGCGGCGATCTGGAGCGGGCCGACTGGCTGCTCAAGAACGCCGCCCGGCTGCAAGAGCGGGCCGCGGCCCCCCTGGTCGAGCGGGCGCGCATCGCCAGCCGCAAGCAGCTCTGGCCCGAGGCCGAAGCCCAGCTCGACAAGGCCCAGAAGATGGACGTGGGCGACTACCACTCCTACTTCGCCCGTGGCGAGATGTTCGAACTTCGCGGCTACGTGTTCAACGCCGTGCCCGAATACCAGAAGGCCCAGGAGCGCACGCTGCCCGGGTCCGCCGGGCGGGCGCTGGTGGAAGCCGCGATCGACCGTTGTGCGCAGCTCATCGCGTCCGGCGCGGCCCAGGAGCTCGTGAAGGCCGCCGAGGCGCCGCCTGCCGAGGGCGAGACCACCGCGCCGCAGCGCAACCCGGGCACCACCACCAAGCGGCGTCGCCGTCGCGGTGGGAAGGGCCGCGGGAACGCGGAAGGCGTGGTCGAAGGTGGCGAAGCCGCGGAAGGCGGCGAGGTTGCCGAGGGTGGCGAAGCCGCCGAGGGTGGCGAAGCCGCCGAGGGTGGCGAAGCCGCCCCGACGGAGGTCGCGGCCCCGGAGGCCGGCGAGGCCCCTGCGGCCGATGCCGGCGAAGCCGCGCCGACGGAGGCCGGGGAGGCCCCCGCCGCCGAGCCCGCCGCCGAAGGGTCGACCGACGCCGCCGAGTAGTTCCGAGGGAGGCGGAGGATCGCCGGGGGTCATGCCCCGGTGATCCCGCTCCTCGTCACGCTGGCCTACGCCGAGCCGGGCGTCGCCCTCGTCGGCGATGACCCGGCGGGGCTCACCACGCACGCGCTGATCGCGGGCGGGGGGTTCCTCTACATGGCCGGGATCGAGCTGGGAAGCTCGGCGCTCGGGCCCGGCGCGTGCGGCTGGTGTGCGCCCGGCTCGTTCGACCGGCAGGTGCGAGACGACTGGCGGTGGGCCGCGCCCGAGACCGCGGACGTGAGCTCCTCCATTGGCATGCTGGCGATCTCCGGCGCCGCCGTGGTCGGCGCCTTCGCCCACGGCGGGCCCCGCGAGCAGGGCCTCGCCGACGCGGTGTACGTGGTGGAGGCGCTCGCGCTCACCGGCGTGGTGAACGAGACGGTGAAGCTCGCGTCGGCGCGCCGGCGCCCGTACGCATGGGCGCTCGACGAGGCCGGCGCCCCCCCGACGGACGATCCCGACGCCAACCGCTCCTTCTACTCGCAGCACACGTCGCTGGCGTTCGCCGCAGTGGCCTCGGCGGGCACCCTGGCCGCCCTCCGAAAGGACCGGGCGGCGCCGTGGATCTGGGGCGTGGGCATCCCCCTGGCGGCGGGCGTGGGGTACCTCCGGGTGGCCGCGGACGCCCACTGGCTCAGCGACGTGGCGGCCGCCGCCGTGATGGGCACGGCGTCGGGGGTGCTCGTGCCCGTGCTGCTGCACCCGCGGGTCACGCCCGACGGGCACGCCACCTGGGAAATCCAGGTAGTCCCCGGAACAACCCCCACCATCGTGGCCTCCGGGACGTTCTGACCGCCGGGTCCGGCGCCGCCCGTACGCCCCGTTGCACCGCGCTTGCACCCCGGCGCCCCGGCCGGCGCATCGGCCGGGGGTACGAAACGGGCATGAACCTCGTCCACCTCGGTCGCGGCGCCGCCGTGGCCACCGTCGGCACCTTCGGGATGGCGGCGCTCGCGGGCGCCATCGCCGGCGGCACCGCGTTCGCGCTGGTGCTCACCTCCCTGCCCAGCGCGGTGCTCCTCTGCACCTTCCTCGCTTTCCTCGCCGGCTACCCCGGCTCCCGCGCGTGGGTGGTGATCCCGGCGGCCATCCTCGCGGCCTTCCTCAACGGGCCGATGACCGGGGCGTTGCTCACGCTGCTCACCCGCGGCGGCCTCGACGTGGAGGCCGGGAGCCTGCTCGACATCGCGCTGTTCGGCACCGCGATGCTCTCGCCGGGGCTGCTGCTCGCGGGGATCGTGGTCGGGTGGTTCATGTGGAGCATCAGCGCCCCCGAGCGGATGGGCGTGCCCGGCGACGTCGTGGCGGGCTGAGCCGCCGCAGCCGCGCCGCCGCCAGGCCCAGCGCCCCGAGCCCGGCGATCCCCGCCCCACCCGCGCCACACCCGCCGCCGAGCGTGACCGCCCGATCGAGCGACGTCCCCGCGTCCACCACGGCGACGAGCGAGCTGTCGGTGACGGTGCCGGCGCCGGTGGTGACGGCCACGGAGATCACGACGTCCCCGGGGGCGTCGGGGCAGGTCCAGGTGGCCTCGGCGCCCGTTTCGGGGAGCGTGGCGCCAGCTGCGCTCCAGGAGAGGGTGGCGCCCGCGGGGGCGGTCGCGGTGAGGGATACGGGGTCCCCGGGGTGGCAGGCGTCGGGGGTGACCGTGATGAACGCGCCGGTCGGCGCGACAGCGCAGTCGGGGAGCACGCCGTCGCAGTCGTGATCGAGGCCGTCGCAGGTGTCGGTGGCGGAGGGGTTGAAGGTGGCGTCGGCGTCGTCGCAGTCGCCGGAGACCTCGAGGTAGCCGTCGCCGTCGTCGTCGGTGCGCAGGGTGGCCTCGTCGACGAGGTCGTCGCAGTCGTCGTCGACGTTGTTGGCGACCTCCTCGGCGCCGGGGAGGACGGCGGCGTCGTGGTCGTTGCAGTCGCCGTCGGCCTCGGTGAGCCCGTCGCCGTCGTTGTCCAGGGGGGGGGCGCCGTCGTCAACGGTGGTGTCGCAGTCGTCGTCCACGCCGTTCGCGGACTCCACGGCGCCGGGGAAGACGGTGGGTTCGGTGTCGTCGCAGTCGCCGTCGAGGACGCCCCAGCTGTCCCCGTCGGCGTCGTCGGTCGCGGCGCCGTCCACGCGGAAGGAGACGGCGTCGTAGGTGGTGAAGCCCTCCCAGTCCAGCAGCGAGACGCGGAGGGTCTCGGCGCCGGGCAGCAGGTCGCCCTTGTCCAGCTCGAAGTTGACCACCCCGCTGTCGTCAGGGCCGACACCCTGCGCGAGGGTCTTCTTCTGCGCCGTGCTCCAGATGGTGATGAAGAGGCCGGACGACGGCGCCTGGTCGTCGGCGAGGGTGAACGACACCGTGACGCGCTCGTCGCTGGCGACCTCGGCCCCAGCGGCGGGGCCGGTGATCGCGACGGTGGGCGGCTGGCTCCACCCGTCCGGGACGAAGCGGAGAGCAGCGGGCGCGCTGGCCTCGCCGTCGGCGGTGGCGAACCCGAGCGTACAAAGCTCCGGATCGGGCTCCGTCGGCGCGTGGGAGACGGTGAACGCGACGGACTCGCCGGCGTCGAGCGTGCTCCCCTGCACGGGCGCGTCCACGAGGCTCCACGCCACGGAGCACGCGAGGTCGGCGGCGCCGAGGCGGACGGGCGCGGTTCCGGAGTTGCGGAGGGTGAACATCTGGGTATCGGCGGTGCCGTCGGGCCAACGCCACGGGAACACCCCCAGCGGCGGGTCAAGCACCAGCCGGCCGACGGGCGCGGCGGTGGCCGTGCCACGCAGGCCGATCTCCTGCTGCCAATCGGTCGGATCGCCGCTGACCTCCCAGACCTCCGGCGCGTCTGCCGCCGCCCACGGCCCCTCCGCCGTCGTGATCCGCAGCGCCCCGAGCGCCTCCCCTTCCGCCGTGGGGGCGTAGACCACGGTGACGGGGAGCGCGCAGCCGGAGGGCAGCGCCAGCTGGTCGCCGCCCTTCGCGACGCCGTCCGCGCAGACCTCGGCGGCGCCGCCCGGCGCGTCGATCACGGTGGCGCAGGCCGGGGTGTCCCAGTGGACGCAGAAGTCCGCGTGCGTGGCGCGGATCCCCACATCGCCGGTGACCCCGAGACCGAGCGCCGGGGTGTAGGGCGCGGCGTCGGCCGAAGGATCGGTCGGGTTGGCGAGCGTGACCTCGGCCGTGGCGAATTCGCCGACCGCCGCCGTGAGCTCCACCTCGGCAGGCGCCACGGCCAGCGTCGGCAGCGGCACCTCGAGCGGGGGCGAGCAGGCGAACAGGAACCAGAACATGCGCACGCCCCGAACGGCCCCATCGTAGCCGGCCGGGGAAGGATTGGGCTCCTCGCTACGCCTGACCGGCCTCCAGCACCCGCGGCCGCGGCCGCACCCGGAGGAGCTCCACCTCGTCCGCCGCCGGCCAGTGCAGCAGCGCCCGCGCGCCCACGGCCACCTCAGGCACGTCCCCCCAGGGGCGGTGGTTCTCGGTGTGCAGCGTGCGCACGACCCGCTTCATCTCCGCCTCGCCGGTGAGGTGACCGACGTGGACCAGCATGTACGCCGCGTCCAGGAGGTTGGCGGTGCCGAGGCGGTACCAGGGGTCCATCACCGAGTCGTGGCCGACCCCTACGATCGCGCCGGCGGCCCACAGCTGGTCGACCCGGGTGATGCCCCGGCGCTTCGGGTAGCCGTCGTAGCGCCCCTGGAGCACCACGTTGTCCAGGGGGTTGGCCACCACCTGCACGCCGCTGGACGCGACCAGCTCGCACACCTTGGCGGCGTACGGATCGGGGTAGCTGTGCATCGCGGTGCAGTGCCCGGCGAGCACGTGGGGTACGCCCCCCGCCGCGGTCTCCGCGCAGACCACCTCCAGGTTCCGTGAGCCGGGGTCGTCGGTCTCGTCGCAGTGGAGGTCCACCCGGAGGCCGAGCTCGCGGGCGAGCGCGAAGGCGAGGCGCACGCTGGCCCAGCCCTCCTCGGTGGTGCGCTCGAAGTGGGGGATGGCGCCGACGGCGTCGCAGCCGGCGCGGACCGCCGACTCCCAGGCTTCGCGGCGGCCGGGCGCGCGGAGGATACCCTCCTGGGGGAAGGCCACCACCTGCATCCCCGGGGTGCGGTCGCGGAGGGCGAGCAGCGCCTCGACGGCCACGGCGCTCCCGGTGTCCACGTGGGTGCGAACCCGGAGCACGCCCCAGCTCCGGTACATCGCCAGGGTCTCGGTGGCGCGGGCGGTGACGTCTTCGGCGGTGAGGTCACCGCGGAGGCGCGCCCAGTTGGCGATGCCTTCGCGCAGGGTGCCCGAGCGGTTGGGGGCGCGGGCGCCGAGGAGCGCGGCGTCGAGGTGCACGTGCGGCTCGGCGAACGGCGGCGTGAGCAGGCCGCCCTCCACCCGCTCGTCGCCCGGGGCGGGCGGGATCGTGCCGGCGGGGCCGACGGCGACGACGCCGTCGGCCCAGCGGAGGTCCACGTCAGCGTCGAGGAGGCGGGCAGCGCGGAAGTGGATGGGCATGGGGCGATGTAACCGCGGCCGCTGCCCCGGCGGCGCGGCGCCGACGCGGGTCCTGGCTGGCCCACCTCGGGCTCGCGACGGTGGGGGAGGGCCGGGAGGTGAACCCACCCTTGCCCTCGTCGCCCCTCCTACCGAACGACCATGATCCAGCTCGCCCGGGAGTGGGCCAGCCCGGCCAAACGCGGCGCGGGGGGCCGTGGGGTTCCGCGACACGCCCTGTCGGCGACGGGGCTCCCCGGCATGGTCGGCGTTGGCGCTGGGTCCT
>CAIXRH010000033.1 GCA_903921785.1 uncultured Pseudomonadota bacterium | reverse complement strand
GGGGAGCGTGGGCATGATCGACCCTGATCACCCGGTGGAGACCGACGATTGTCAGACGGATGTCAGGCGCTCGACAGACGATTGTCAAACCTCAAAGGTCGCGAATTCCAAGGCCCGAGCGCCAGACCCGAGGAATGGGGGATATGAGCTCGCAGAAGGGCGGGCGCGCCGCGAGGAGGCGGCGCTGCACCTTCGGCGACAGCGCCCGACGCCCATCCAGGAGCTGGGAGAAGTAGGAGGGAAGAGATTTTTGCGTAACGACGACGGTGCCGGCCTTCGCAAAACGTGAAGCCGCTACCGCCCTCGACCGCGCGCTACTGGTTCTCCAGTGCGGCCCGCACCTTTCGGATCCTCACCAACCGATCGACGCTCGTCGCCGACTCCTCGTAAGAGCGCCCCCCGAATATTGTGTCTCGGTTTTCGGCGTAGAAGGCGAGCCGCTCCGCGGGTGTGATCTCGACCGCCTGAATCCGCGCCCACACCTCCTGCCCCACGTCGGTCACTCCGGCATCCGCGAGGGTCTGGCGCACTTCGTCCGAGCGATCGAGAACCGCTTCCACCTCGGATGCGGGCATGGTGGGCCGACTCGTGGCAACCTCATAGGCTCGCCGGGAGTGCTGGCCGTCGAGACCTTGGTTCATCTGCTGGACGTAGAGAAGCGCGAAGCACCCCGCCGCGGCGACTACTGCGAGCGAAAAAAGCACCAAGCGACGGTTCGGCATCGGCTGGGCCTACCAGTCGCGGGTGACGGTGGCGAGTGCGCTTTCCCAAGTCCCAATCGGAACCACGACGACGTTGTACGGACGGCTGATCGTGTCGGAGGCCGCCGTGGGGTAGTGAAGGTCCTCGGAAACGTTGAGCGTCGACCCATCGGCGAAGACGTCGGACACGGCGAGTTCGAGGCCAGACTGGGGACAGCGGGTTGAGAACGAGAGCAGGGCAACATCGGAACTCAAGGTAGGCACCGGCTCGGCGGGGAGCTCATTCGCGAATGCGTCTTCCAACTCGGCTTGAGTAAACGCCAGCGTGACGGTCACGTCGTCGCAGCAGTCCCACGGGTCCGGGCACGACGTAGCAAGTTCGTCGAGCATGTCGGCGCATCCACTCCAGCAGTCGCCGGTCGCCAGCTCTGTGAACGAGAGCGGCTGTCCAAGCTCGCCGGTGTCGCCGCTGTCGCCCGTCTCCCCGCCCGAGTCGTCACCGCCGGTGTCCTCCCCCGCCGAATCCCGGCCACCGCTGTCCGGTTCAGCAGAAGTATCTCCCGACTCCTCTTCGGGAGCCGACGTAATACACCCCATCAAGCTGAGAAGTTGCACGAAAATGACCGAGTTCATGGTTGCTCCTATTCGATGTCCGCGGACGGGCCGTCTGCATCATCACGATCGCGATCTTCGTAGAAGAAGGCTAGGAACATCTGGCGTTTCTGCTGTCCGTAGTAGTAGTCGGCGTCCGTACTCGCAGGCACGCTCAGTCCGGTCACGGTGACCTCCCAGGTCTGTCCGCCAAGCACGTTCCCGAGCCACAGGCGGTGAGCCTGCGGGTTCGTGGAGCTGTGGGTGTAGCAGGTGCCCGTCTTGCAGACCTTGGTCTGGATGTCCGCCGAGGTTTCGGAAGCGCCGAGGTTAGGCTCGTGCCACCAGAGTGCCGCTTTAAACCACTCAGCGTCGCTGCTCACCGGCTGGTTGACCCCGCCGCCATCCGGGTTGACGTACCAGGTGGCCGCATCCCCGTCGTCCAGCACCCAGTTGAACCACCGGATCCGCCAGGGCGCGTCCATACCAGCGCTGTTGAACATTCGCATCCTCATGCGCCCAGCGCCCCACACGTTGTCCAGTGGCGTGGTCGCCGTCGCCGTTCCGCCGCTCTCCAACTCGCCGTCGCCCATCAACAGCATGTGCGCGTACAGATTGCCCACGGTATTCGCGGCGGAAGTGCCGAACACGCTGATGAAGTGGTGCTTGAAGTTTGCGGCCGCGCCCGTGATCACCGGCGCAGCCAAGCTGGTGCCGTACCCGCCGTTCGCGTAGGTGTTGTTGTATTGCGCGCCCATTGCGCCCTCGCGCCCCTCTGGGGCCACGAGATCGATCACCGCGCGGCCGTGGACGTCTCCACCTCGACAGGCGTCGCTCGCGATCGTCGCCGCGTTCAAGTCCGCCACCGACCGCACGTCGTAGTCGTTCGCCGTGAACGAGCCAGAAGCCGTACCAGGCAGGTCCACGGTGCAGCTTGAGCCGACGTGTCCGTTGTTTCCGGGCGTGTTGACGAAGAAAATTCCATCCTTCATGGCGTCGTCGACGGCGTCGATGAGGGTGTCTTCGGTGTCGCAGTCCGTTCCAGGTCCCCAGCTTCCGGACATATTCACGATGTCAACATCCAGGGTGATCGCCTGTTCGATTGACCGTGTCATGCCTCCGGCGTAGGAGTCGATGGCCGCAAAGGAGGACTCGGTGGTCATCCCGGTGCGGGCCAGTTGATCCGCCGACACGGTGTAGGTCGAATCTTGGTTCTGCGTCAGGTCGGCGAGGGCTTGGCCGGTGACGGCCGTTCCGTGAGAACTCGAAGTTGTACCAACTGTATCGGCGACCCACGCCGTTCCGTTCCACTGCCACGCGCCGACAAGGCGGCTTCCGCAGGTCGAGCAGTCCTTCCACGCTGGGTGGTCGATGTCGATCTTGCTGTCGCTGATTCCGATGTAGATGTCGTTGACCGCGCTGCGCCCGCTCGGCAGTTCGCCATTCAAGCTCTCGTCGAGGAAGGGGGAGATCTGGGTGGCGTCGCGGATCTCCTCGCCGTAGTTGGTGGAGTCAAGCCCCATCTCGGGGACCGCCTCGATGCGTGCGACATCCGGGCGAGCCATCAGCACGTCAAGCACCTGAGGTGTTACCACGGCCTCAAAGGCGTTCTCCAGCCAATAGTGGTACCCCACCAAGCCACCGCCCTTCTCGACCAGAGCAGCGAGTTCAGCTTGCGACGCACGTGTCACGGTCTTGCGCTCCTCGATCGCGAGCACGCGTGCCTCCATTTGGTCGAGGGCGAACACCGGATCGGATGCCATCAGCGACCGGGAGACATCCGGAAGGTTCAGCGCCGGGTCATCCCGAAGGACCACAGTGACCTCCAGCGTCGCCACGTCGCTTGCGCCGGAAAGCCAGTCGCCAACAGAGGTGTCGGCCGTCGGGACCGTGCCGGCCGCAGGGAGGTCCGCGCCGCCGGCGCGTCGCGCGCGGAAAGCCGCCACGTCTTCGGCGCTCGCGTCGGGATAGACCTCGCGAAAGCCGGCCAGCAACTCCTCCTCTGACCGCTGCCGCGGGCTGTGCTGGACGAGCCTGAGTTCGTAGACGACATCGTCGCCCTCGGCCTCCTGGTACGCCTCCCCCGCGATGTAGTACGATCCACCATCGGGATCGCTCAGTTTCTCGGGATCGATCGCGTAGAGCGTTCCGTCGCGTAGCTCCACGAAGGCAGACCCCGTGGCCTCCTCACGGATTTCCCCATCCGGTGAGACGGTAAGTCGCTGCGTGTACAGCACGACGTCGTCGCCGTCGCCGTCTGCTGCGAGCGAGCTCCCCGGCTTCGCCGCAGCGAGCAGTACACCGGAAGCCAGCAGCAGAATGACACTCTGGCGGCGGAGGCGTGTGGGCATGGTGGTGGCTCCGGAGCCGACTGCATATCAGAAGCGGCGTGGCGTTGCAACGCCTGTCTGCTCGCGGCGAGGTCGTCGGCGCGGTGGCCCCTCGGCCCGGAGGTGTAGATCATCAGGATGCGCGCTGCGCGCTGTGCGCCTCGAACGCCAACCCCGCGCGCAGCACATACTCCCAAGCCCCCGCGGTGGTCCGCAGCCCAAGGCGCTCTTTCATCGCCTGCAACCGGCGGTAGAGCGTCGGGTCCACCCGAGCACACACGTCGATGCGGTGCGGTGAGGCCGCGTCGTAGGCGAGCGGGTTCCCGATGGCCTCGGTGAGCCAGCTCGGCACGGCCTCCTCGCGCCGCGGCGGCGCCATCTCGAGCCGGGCGAGGATCGCCGCGAGGACTGCCGTCGGCACCGCTTGGGTGTCCCGCGCGACGGCTTGCGGGGCCGCGAACGCCCGCTGCAGCGCCGCCACGGTCGGCCGATCCCTTGCCGGCGCCGCGTTCCCGTCTTCCTCGATGGTCGGCACCACCTCCGCTTGCGCCACGGTGCCGACGGTCACGCCCTCCCAGGCCACGGGCCCGGTGCCCCACAGCGTGCCCGCGCCCCGGCGCTCCGCGGCATCGGCCTCGGCGCGGGCGCGAGCCGGATCAAGCATCGTCGTCCCAGCCGCGGATGTGGACCGTGGACGCCGCGGCGGTGGCGAGCGGCGGCAGCGTCGTCCCCGGGCGGATGCGCTCCCAGGCCACCCCCGCGAGCGACTCGAGCCCCTGGAGGAACTCGCGCGTCGGCCCGCGTCGGGCCAGCGTCCACACGGACTGCCCCCGGTTGAGCGCCTCCCGGACCTCGGCCGTCCGCGGGAGCGGGTCGGAAAGGTAGGACAGCGCGCCCGTGTGGTTCGAGGCGTCGTGGATGACGGCGGCGTCCTGCGCCCACTCGCGCTTGGGCACCGCGTCGATCCGGACGAGCACGATGTCGGTGTTCGCCGGCGTCGCCCGGAGCATCC
>CAIXRH010000032.1 GCA_903921785.1 uncultured Pseudomonadota bacterium | reverse complement strand
CCGAGGAATGTGGGACTTGTCGTGGATGCCAAGCCGGTCGATGAGGGCCCGGAGGACGGGCAGGTGCCCCACCGGGATGGCCGAAAACTCGGGGAGCGTGGGCATGATCGACCATGATCACCCGGCGGAGACTGCCGATTGTCAGACGGATATCAGGCGCTCGACAGACGATTGTCAAACCTCAAAGGTCGCGAATTCCAAGGCCCGAGCGCCAGACCCGAGGAATGGGGGTCAAGTGCTTCGACCGGGGGTTGCGCGGGGGTTCACTGGCACGATCGCGCTGAAGCCGGTAGGGTTCCTCAAGTGGTTATCGGGCGCCACAGTTCACGTCCTCGCCCGGGATAGTATGCCGCTCGGGGGGGGGATGGTGGGGGGATGGTCGGGGCGCTGGTCACTTAGGCACTCGACACTCTCCCGAGTCGCAGTCGCCCCAGCACTCGATGGCCCCCTTCGGGGTGAGGCCGCAGAAGGAATCCGTCCCACACGTGATCTGGGTGAAGGGTCCCGCGGGGGCATCGACTTCGGCGTCCGCGCTCCAGCACTCCGGGCTGCCATCTTCACGGAGGGCGCAGACATCTTGCGTCGCTGCCGCGCAGAGATCGGTGAAGGGCCCGGCGCGCGGCGCGGGCGCCTGGGCGGGAGCTCCGGCCCACTCCCCATCGATGGCGCAGGACACCGAACCGTCGACGTGGAGCCCGCAGACGAGTCCCTCCCAGGACATCTCGACCCGGGTCCAGGCTCCGCCGGTCTCCAGAATTGCCGTGTCGCCGTCGAGCGCGGAGGTCCTCGTCGTGATTCCAGAGTTGTCGACCTCCACCATGTCGAGTGCGCTGGACGCGAACGCAACAACGCCCTCGCGGTCGGGAAAGTACACGCTCCCGCTCGCACTCCAACACCGGCGAGCTCCGGTCGGGTCGAGTCCGCAGGAGTCGTAGGTCGAGGGGTGCACCAGGGAGTAGTCGATATCCGAGTGGTAGTCGGACCAGCCCCAGCAATCGATCCCTCCCTCGGTCCGGCGGGCGCACGCCACCTCCGCGCACTCGAACCCCAGCGGATGGGTCATCACCACCGACACGTAGTTCCCGATGGGCGGATTGCTCAGGTCCGCCGTATAGCAGTCGTCCACGATTTCATGTTCCAGCGGAGGCATGCAGTCGATCACCCCTTGGGTGTCGATGGCACACACCTCCCACGCTCCTTGGGCGACGTAGCTCCACCGCCGCGGCTCGTCATCGTCCACGCCCGTGTCGGTGCCGGCAGACGGGGCGCAGCTCAGGCCGAGAACTAACGCCCACATCAGGTCACCAAGGCGCAGGTGGAGAACATGCCCCGCCAGTCCGCGTCAGAGGCCAACCCTCCAACGGCAGCGGCTACCGCCTGGGTGACGTCGTGGAAGGCTGGAGCCGCCGGATCGCGTACGTTCACCAGCAGTACTCGAGACATCGCGGGAGGAATGCTGGCATCAGTGGAGTCGTTACAAAATGCTGTCACGACGATCCAGTCTTCAAAGGCGCACCACTGTGCGTACTTGAAGGTGAGCAGCGAACACGAAAGCGGCTGGAGCTGCTGGAACGCTGGAGGCAGGCTGCTGAGCGCGGGCGCGTCAAACAGTCTTCCCTGACTCACCCACACCCCAGCATTGCGCTCGAACACGTAGAGGAGTCGGTGTAGGCCGCTTGACCCGCCCTCCACTGCATACTGACGCGTGGCCATTACCCGACGGCCGTCGGGGCTCCATGACGGGTGCTGGTAAGACTCGTGATCGGGATTGCCGACGTCGAAGGTCTCCAGGCTCGTTCCGCTCAGCGAGGACACGTGTGGTTGGGGGTACTTCCCGTTCTCGGGGTTCCCCCCGCCGAAGCTCACGAGCGCGTCGCCATGGGTCTGTGGGTTGCCGTAACTGCTGCCCGTCGAGTTCACTCCAGTCGGGCCCGCGACACCCCTCAGTCCCGCGCCGTCCGTCCCCACCTCGTACAGCGTACGCATGTCTCCCGGGCCGTCCGCGCGCTCAAATATGAGCCGATCGTCGTCCACGAACCACGGCCACTGCGGGCGGGTCTTTGTTCCCGTCCCGCTCACAAGCGTCTGGGTCGTCGAGGAGCCCGGCGCCCTGTATTGGAGCGCCGCAGCCGTCTCCGTGCCGTCGGCGGCACGGTCACGGCGGATCCATGCGAGGCCGCCGCCCGGGGCGAGCGCGGGCTCGATCTGTCCGGAGTACTTTGTCGCGCCCGAACCGCCCCCATAGTGGACCGTGCGTCCTTCCACGAGTTCGACACCCTCGGCGTACCCCATGGTGAGATTCCAACGGACCCTGTACAGTCCGCAACCCCCGTTGTTCCCAGTGTCGCAAGATGGGTTTCCCGCCTGACTGTACCCGGATGAAAGGTAGATATCGACGTGGGTGCCGGTATAGGTGCTCCCGCTGTGCATAGGCCCATGATTTCCACTTGCCGGCGCTTCTCGTGCGTGACGATGCCCAGCGCCCCCTGCCGAGTGGCGCCCAGGTCCCCCATCCCCAGCGCCTTCACCTGGATTCGTGAGGGGCCCTACTCCGCCGGTGCGGCTCCCGCTGCCCGGGTTCGCCCCCGCGTCGCAGGCGCCTCCGCATCCGCACCCCTGCAGATAGAACGGCTCGCTCCCATCCTTGCCGCCTTGGACTGTCGACGCCTCCCCACACGCCGCCTTCCCGGTGCCTTCCGGCACCTCGCGCAACTCTGCAGCGCCGCTCACTGTCCGGTCGAGAGGCAAACCGCCCACATGCACGCCTGCAGCCGCGCTACTGCGCGCCAGGACGCCGTTGTCTGCGCTGCCCGGGAATGCACCGCGTGCTGGCCCACGACGCAGGTTCTGGTGGCTGAACGGGGACGGCGGCATGACACGCTCCTGAGCATGGAGGATAGCGTTGGAGTTGGGCGACGTCCATCACGAAGGCGCCCAACCCGACGAGCGGTGAGGCGTCGTACTACGGAGCCTGGAGGTCGTAGCTTCCGGCGAGCTGCACGTTCGCGAGGGCGTTGCCCGAGGCGAGCTTCACCCAGATGCCGAACCGCACCAGGGCCTT
>CAIXRH010000031.1 GCA_903921785.1 uncultured Pseudomonadota bacterium | reverse complement strand
GCGTTGAACCTGAACCTTCACTTCCACATCGTGCACCTGGACGGGGTGTTCGACCGTGGAGCGGACGAGGCGCTGCGGTTCTTCGAGGCACCGCCGACGACGGAGGACGTCGAGGCCCTGGTGGTGGAGGTGGGCCTCGCGTGCGAACGGTGGCTCGCCCGCCAGGGATTCGCCGGCGAGGCGGAGGACAGCGAGGAGGCGGCGGAGGACGGGCAGGCGATCCTGCAGCTGGCGTCGGTGTCGGGGCGGGTGGCGACCGGCGAGCGGGCCGGAGGGCGGGCACGGCGGGTGACGCGGCTGGGTGGGAAGGAGGTCGAGCTGGGGCCGCGGTGCGCCGTGTACGAAGGCTACAACCTGCACGCGAACGTGTCGCTGGGGGCGCGGGAGCGAGGGGCGCTGGAGCGACTGTGCCGGTATATCCTGCGTCCACCGTTGGCGGTGAAGCGCCTGGAGCGTCTACCGGACGGGCGGGTCCGGCTCGGGATGAAGCGCATCTGGAGCGACGGGACGGCGGCGGTGGAGTTCAGCGCACAGGAGTTCACGGAGCGGCTGGCCGCGCTGGTCCCCCCGCCGCGGGCGAACCAGGTGCTCTACGGCGGGGTGCTCGCGGGGAACGCGGCGTGGAGGGCCGAGGTGGTGCCGAAGGTGGCCACCTCGGACGAAGCCCGGGCGACGGCGCGCGCGGAGCTCCGCCTGGTGAGACGAGCGGCGAAGCGCGCCCGGAACGCGGGCGACGAGGCCCCGTGCTGGGCTGAGCTGCTCAAGCGCGTCTTCGGCGTGGACGGCTGGAAATGCCCCGGCTGCGAGAAACGGATGACGCTGCGTACGATCGTGGTGGGCGCGCCCGCGTCCACGCGGATCGTGACCGGGCTGCTGCGCGCGCGGGGGCCGCCGGGTGTCGACACGCCGGGCGTGGGCCGGGTGGCGTAGCGGGACACCGCGCGCGGGGCCGGCGGGCGGCGGTGTGCCTCGACGCGCGCAACAGCGGTGAGCAGGGGAGAAAACCTCGACGATCCGCAGGGCCGAGCCCTTGCGGTGCGGCCGCGAGCGGGGCTACGCTCCCCGGGTGCACTCCGCCCGGGACCGTTCATGTTTCCTTCTATGAGGCGGCCGGTTGTGTCAAGCAGGACGTTCGTGTTTCTTCGACCTCGCCGGGGAGTTCGCGCGTGGGGGCTGGGGCCCCACGCCGGTTGCGTTGGGACCAGCGCGCCGATTCTGATCGGGGGGGCCTCCACGGGAGCCCGCGGCCGAGCTGGGGGTTCCCGGACCCGGCGAGGGTGCTACCCCATCGCCGGGCGGGGGGCCTCCACGGTCGCCGTTGGCGGTCGCGAGGTGCCGCTCCGGTAACCCGGTTCTCGCGCTGCGTGTCTTCCTCGTGGTCGCCGACGCAGCCGTCCCGTGGCCCATGCTTCTATCCGCACTCTTGGATGGACCGCTCGCGGTCCGGTGCATGCTGGGATCCGAACCGTCGGAGGCGCTGCAATCTTTCCTGCGACGTTCACGGTCTCCCGTGGCGTCTGGGAAATTTGCGCAGTCAGCCTGGACGGCAGGTTTGGGACGGTCCGCGTTTGCGGCCGAAGGATTCGTGGTTGCCGGCGTCTCAGCGTTGAAGAGCGGCTTCCACTCTTCGTCACGCTTCCATAGGCGGAACAGGAGCACGGCGAGTTTGCGTGCGGTAGCGACGATCGCTCGCTTCTTCGAGCTCTTTCCGCCGCGCTCCATCAGCTTGTGCCCCCAACGGCGAAGGTCGCAGTCGTGGCCGAGGGGGCCGAGGATGTAGTGGGCGCATTGCACGAGCAACCGACGAACGAAGTCGTTGCCGGTTTTGCTGATCCCGAGCTGCTTGTCGATCGCGCCCGACTGGTCGCGACGCGGCACCAGCCCAAGAAAGGCCGCAGCGGTCCGCCCATCGCCGAAACGGGAAGGATCCTCGAGCGCGAGCACGAACGCCAGGGACGTCACCGGACCCACGCCCCGAACCTGGTTCACCCGCCGGGCCTCCGGAAAGGAACTCTCGATCATCGAGGTGAACGTCATGTCGTAGGCGCGGATTTGCTCGTTGAGGATCCGCAGTACGGCGAACAGGCCTCCGGTGGCGGGCGCGAGCACCGCGGGCACGTCCTCCTCGCGATGGACGAATGCATCGGCTCCGCCGGACTTCAGGCGCGCACCCACCCCTTTGCACATCGAGCGGATCTTCGCGACCAGTCGGCTGCGCTCCCGAACCAGCGCGTCGCGCGCGTGCATCACCGCCATGGCGTGTTCGCGCGCGGCCGACCGGTGGTGGACCGGGTGGAGCAACGTGGCGTCCGCCGTCGCGAGCTTCGCCAGCAGGTGCGCGTCGTTGCGGTCGCTCTTCCGCTCGTTCGCGCTGATCGCCTTGAGCTTCCGCGGGTTCGCGACGATCGGCTCGTACCCGAGTTGCCGAAGTGCTCGGGTGACCCAACCAGACTGGGCACCAGCCTCCATCGCGACCTTCGCGAATGCTTTTCCCTCAAAAGCCTCTCGGACTCCTTCCGGGGTCATCGCGAACTCGAACCACCCCACCACCACCCCAGGCGTGTAGATGCACGCCACGGACGTGCGGTCCCCGAGATCGATACCGACGGTGCAGGTGCTATACTCGTTCATGGCCGGTGACTCCGTTGAGCTTCGCTCTAATCAGGATGCACGATGTGCTCCGCGTGGAGCACCGGCCGCCTCATCCCATCTTTCCTC
>CAIXRH010000030.1 GCA_903921785.1 uncultured Pseudomonadota bacterium | reverse complement strand
GGGCGGCGGCGTGACCACCGCGACCGGCTTCGGAGCCGGCGCGACCACGGGTGCCGGCGCGACCACGGGTGCCGGCGTCGGGACCGGCGCGGGCTTCGCCACCGCCACCGGCGCGGGCGGCGTCTCCACGGGCTTCGGCGCCGGCGGGACCGGCTTGTCCTTCGGCCGGGGCGCGGGCTTCTCCGCGACCGCGTTGGGCCCCTCCTTCGGCGCGGCCGGCGCCCACTCCACGCCGACGACGGCGCGGCCGTTGGACGCCCCGATGCCGCTGCTGATGCCATGGCCGACGCCAGCGGAGAGGCGCACCGAATCGGCGACCTTGTACCAGCCGCCGACCATGATCTCGGCGGGGGCGCCGGCGGTGTTCCCGAGGTCGTTCCAGGTGGCGTAGCCAGCGAGGTCGAGCGACGCGCCCGCCTTGCCGCCTGGATCGAAGCCCGCGCCCAGACGCCAGGCCAGCTCATCCCCCACGGCGACATTCGACACGTCCACCGCGGGGAGCCCGCGGGTGCCGATGTTGGCGGCAAGCAGGACCGGGCCCACCTTCTTGTCGGCGATGACCGTGAGCTCGTAGGCGAAGCCGCCCGCGGCGAGGGGCACCGCGGTGGAGGCGGTCGGGAGGTCGGCGCGGAAGGCGATCGCGAGGCCGAGCGGAGCTTTGTCCTCTTCGAGCACGACACCCTTCACGTCGAGCGCGAGGTCGCCGAGGCCGCCGCCGGCGCCCTCGTTTCCGGAGGCGAAGGGGTACAGCGGCACGTCGACGCCGGCGCGAATGTGCCAGAAGGTGTACGACGCGAGCAGATCGAGCCCCACCGCGTCGCCCACCAGGGGCACCCGCTCGCCGCTGTCCTGCCACACCCACACCACCGGCTCATGCACCCACCCGACCACGGCGCCGGCGCGCACCCCGGGGCGCAGGCTGGCATCGTCGGCCCAGAGGGTGCTCCGGGCGTCCATCGGGGCGCGGTAGAGCTGCCCGTCGACCGTCACGGCGGGGACCGTGTCGGCGGCGTAGGCGAGGCTGAGGGCGAGCAACATCAACGGCTCCGGCGCTTGCGAGAAGCGAAGGCTACCAGACCGAGGCCCAGGAAGGGAACCGCGGAGCCACATCCGCCGTAGAGCCCGCCGATCCGCCCGTCGTTGACGTCGTCCCCGTGGCCGTCGATCGCGCCCGAGTCGGTGTCGGTCGTGGCCGTGTCCGCCGTGTCCGTGGTGCCCGTGTCCCCGGTGTCGCCGCCGAGGTCGTCGGAGCCGTCGAGCGGGTCGGTGCCGTTGTCCACTTCGGCGCCGTCGTTGACGCCGCCCCCGTCCGTGTCGGGGTTGTGCGGGTCCGTGCCGATGACGGCCTCGGCGGAGTCGGTGAGGCCGTCGCCGTCGCTGTCGGCCTGTACGTCGTCGCTGCCATTGAGCGGATCGGTGTGGTCGACGAGGACCTCCGCGCCGTCGCTGGCGCCGCCGTCGTCGGTGTCCGCGTCGTTCGGGTCGGTGCCGCGACCGACCTCGTCGCCGTCGAGGAGCCCGTCGCCGTCGGTGTCGTCCACGTAGGGGTCGGTGCCGTAGGTCGTCCGCTCGGCGTAGTCTTCCAGGCCGTCTTCATCGGTGTCGATGCCGTCGTCAGCGAGGCCGTTGCAGTCGTTGTCGACCTTGTCGGGCAGCTCGGCGGCGCCCACGTAGGACGTGACGTCGGCGTCGTCGCAATCGTCGGCGTTGGCGACCGCCCCCTCGGGCTGGGAACAGGCGTACACCACGCTCGCGGCGTCGCCCTGGCCGTCGCCGTCGGCGTCGGTGTACCAGGTGAGGGCGTCGGTGGCGCCGACATCGACGGTGCCGTCGCAGTCGTCGTCGATCCCGTTGCACGTCTCGGGGACGTCGGGGTTCACGGTGGCCACACTGTCGGCGCAGTCGTCGGCGCGTTCGACGTACCCGGTCGGCTGGTCACACTCCGCCAGGGTCGTGGCGGCGTCGCCCCAGGTGTCGGCGTCGGCGTCGGCGTACCAGGTCGGGGCGTCCACGGCGAAGTCGTCGACGAAGCCGTTGCAGTCGTCGTCCAGATCGTCGCAGACCTCGACGGCGCCCGGGTAGACCTGGGCGCGGCTGTCGTCGCAGTCGGTGGCGTCGTAGACGTTGCCGGCCGGAACCGAACAATCCACGGTCACCGACTTGAGCTCGCCGTAGCTGTCGCCGTCGGCGTCGGCGTACGAGGTGATGGCGTCGACCGCGTCCTCGTCGGTCGCACCGTCACAATCTTCGTCCACGCCGTCGCAGTACTCGGTGGCGCCCGGGTGCACGGTGTCGTCGCCGTCGTCGCAATCGGTGCTGTCGGTGATGTAGGTCTTGGACTCGCTGCACGCGAGCGTGGTGCTGCTCGCGTCCCCGAAGCCGTCCGAATCAACGTCGGCATAGTACGTATTGAGCACGCCGTTGTCGATCGCGCCGTCGCAGTCTTCATCGTCGCCGTTGCAGACCTCGGTACCCCCGGGGTGATCGCTGGCGTCGGCGTCGTCGCAGTCCGTGGAGTTGAGCGCGGTGTAGCTGCCGCTCGCGGTGCAGGTGCAGCTCGACGCGGTCGTGCCGTAGGCGTCGCCGTCGCCGTCGTAGTAGCGGGTGGTGCAGCCCGTGGCGCCTTCGTCGTTGGTGGACCCGTCGCAATCGTCGTCGTCGGTCGTCGCGCAGGACTCGGTCGCGCCGGGGTGGATGCTCGCGTCGTAGTCGTCGCAGTCGGGGTCCACGGACGAGGATGCGTCCCAGCCGTCGCCATCGGCGTCGCTGTCGCACACGTTGCCGACCCCGTCGCCGTCGAGATCGGCCTGATCGGCGTTCGCGGTCGTCGGGCAATTGTCCTCGTAGTCCGCCACGCCGTCGCTGTCGGCGTCGGGGAGGTAGACGGCCACGTCGTCGAAGTAGCAGTTTCCCGTGCCGCTCCCGTCGTTGTAGCAGTACAGCCCGACCTCCCCGGTGGTGAACGTGCTGTCCGTGGTGTCGATCAGGTGCTCCGAGGCGGAGAACGAACCGTTCCGGTCGTTGTCGACGTAGGCGTCCAGGTCGGAACCGCTCACGACGATGCGAACATCCACGTAGTGGCCGCGGGTCAGGCTCGTGGTCGAGCGTTGGACCTGGGTCGCGCTGCCGCCGGAGATCTTGTACAGGTAGGTCCCCGTCAACGAGGAGCTGGTCCCGCCTGAGCCGGTGCTCGGTCCGTCTCCACCGCCCGGGAAGAAGAGCAGGTAGTAGTTGCTCGCGTCCTGGTAGCGGAACACGAGGCCGATGCTGTCGTCATCGCCCTGGTACAGCGTCGCGTCGAAGGTGAAGTCGTCCCAGCTGTCGCCGGTGTAGACCAGATGGTTGTCGAGTGCGCCGCCGCTTCCCCAGGTTCCCCCTGTGTCATCGGTCTTCGCGTACACGCCTCCGTAGTAGTACGTCGACCATGCGTCCGAGGAGTAGCCGCTGACCCAGGAGGCGGTGCCCGAGAACGACGACGTGGTGTACGCGTCGAAGTTCTCGTTGAGCGCAGTGATGTCGGCGGCGGCGGCGAGCTGGAGGAGGAGGAGCGTCACCGCCGCAGGATAGCGATTTTTGGGGTTTGCCGCACCCCGTCGCGGGCGAATCGTCGGGGGCCGCCTACAGCCCGATCGCCGGACGAGTACGTCCAGGGGGTGGCGGTCGAGCCCTGGCCTGCCCCCCGGAGAGGCCGCGGTCGAGGAGCCACCGTCGGCGACAATGGCGAGGCGCCGTCAGCGCCGGCCGCTGCGGCCCCGTGTCCAGCCGCCGGGCGTCGCGACGTAGCCGAGCGCCGCAACCACCGCTTCGGCGTGCTCACCCAGCTCCGTCTTCACCGCCTCCGGCATGGAAAAAGTGCCCCCACGTGCCCCAGCGCGCAGCGCCGCCGAGACCCGCTCCCACGCGTCCACGCGCAACGCGAGCGGCCCGCACGCCGGGTAGCCGGCGGCGGCGAACAACCACGGCGGCGCCGCCTCGCGGGGCAGCACCGGCGCCGTCGGCACGGTCGGCAGCCGTGGGGCAGCGTTGGCCGCCGCGTGCAGCAGCGCGAAGCCCCGCGCCTCCCCGAACACCGCCTCGCTCCACACAAAGCGGACCCCGAAACGGACCCCCCGGCGGCTGAGCTCGCGGCGCGCGTCGCCAGGGAGAGCGTCGAGGTCGAGGGTCTCGGCCTCCACCCACCCAAGCCCGCGTTCGAGGCTGTACAGCACCCCCCGGGCGCCCCGGGGGGCTTCCGGCGCGCGCAGCGGGGCGAACCTGTCGTTGAGCCAATCGCGGAGCCAGGCCTCCGTACGGCGGCTCACCCGGAGGGCGGCGCCCGCGGCGAGGAGCGGACCTCGCAGCGGGCGGAGCGTGGGCTCGGCCGGGTGCGGCCCCGCCGCCAGCCGCGCGATCGGTCCTCCCCGCCACGTCACCCGCAGCTCATCGTCGATCGCGAACTCGGGCGGGCCCTCCACAAGCGCGTCGACCCGCGCCGCGATCTCGTCCGCGAGGCCCTTGGCCACCGCGGGCGGCGGCTCCGCGCCCTCCCAGCTCACCCCCCGCAGCGTCCCCAGGGTGGTGCCGCCGACCTGCACCGCGCCGTCCGCCGCGACGGCGATGGCGCTGCCGACGACCACGCGAGTCC
Organism: uncultured Pseudomonadota bacterium; assembly: GCA_903921785.1. Taxonomy (GTDB): domain Bacteria; phylum Myxococcota_A; class UBA796; order UBA796; family SXON01; genus SXON01. Next base: position 13,483 of record CAIXRH010000030.1, on the reverse strand, counting down.
GGCGATCCACGAAACGTTCGGCGAGGCGGGCGTGGAGCGCGTCGGAGAGCAGCGCCTCCACCGCGAGTGCGCGCTCCGCGATCGCGGCGCCGTCCTCGACCCAGCCGGGCCGCCACGCCAGGTACGTCCACGTGCGGATCGCGGCCAGCCGGTCCAGCAGCGCCTCCACCTCTCCGTCGAGGCGTTCGAGTTGGGTGATCCGCGACTCCACCAGGCGCGCCGGGAGGCGGCCGCGGTCGCACAGTCGAACGTAGACGTCCACCAATTGCGAGAGGTGGGGTTGGAGGCCGGCCTTGCGGTAGTCCGGCACCCGGCAGACCTCCCAGAGCAGCGCCACGGCGTCCGAGGTGGTGGCGCGGCGCAGTACGTCGGGGTGGAGCGCCAGCTCGGCGAGGACGGCCTCGTCATCGGCCTCGTCTGTGCGACGGAGCGCCGGGTAGCGGCTGGGCGTGCGGAGCGAGGCGAGCAGCGCGCGGAGGCTGGAGGTGTCGGGCTCCGTCGGGCGCCACTGGAGGGAGCGGAGGTCGGGGAGCTGGCCGTTCTCCACTGCGGTGGCCACGTCCAGTGCGATCGGCGGCGCCCCTTCGGTGGTGCAGAACTGCCCGTCGGCGCGGAAACGCCCGGCGCGGCCGGCGATCTGGGCGAGCTCGTCCGCGCGGAGGCGGCGGTTCGCCCGCCCGTCGAACTTTTCCAGCTCGGCCATCGCCACTACATCGAGCGAGAGGTTCAGGCCCATGCCGATGGCGTCGGTGGCCACGAGGTACTGCACCTCGCCGGCCTCGAACATCGCCACCTGGGCGTTGCGGGTTCGCGGAGACAACGCCCCGAAGACCACCGCCGCTCCGCCGTGTTTCCGCTTGACCTTCTCCGCGAGCTCCACCACCCGCGCCGCGGAGAACGCCACGATCGCCGACCGCGGCGGCAGCGACTTGAGGGGGACGTGCCCCACGTGGCGGAGCTGGCTCAGCCGCGGGCGGGTGCGGATGTCCACGTCCGGCACGAGGCGGCGCAGCAGCGGCGCGATCGTCGCCGAGCCGCAGAACCAGGTCTGTGCGGTGCCGCGGAGGTGGAGCAGGCGGTCGGTGAAGACGTGCCCGCGGCCGGGGTCGGCGGCGAGCTGGACCTCGTCGACCGCGGCGAAGGCGAACGGGCGGCTCACCGGCATCGCCTCCACCGTGCACGCCCAGTAGCGGGCGCCGGGGGGGATGCGACGTTCTTCCCCGGTGCAGAGCGCAACGGCGGACTCGCCGAGCCGCGCAGTGAGCCGATCGTAGACCTCTCGGGCCAGGAGCCGCAGCGGCAGCCCGATCACCCCGTTGGGGTGGCGGAGCATCGCCTCCAACGCCGCGTGCGTCTTCCCGGTGTTGGTGGGGCCGAGCATCGCCACGACCCCGGTCTCCGGCTCGGTGGCGGCCGGTGGCCACAGCGGCATGGGTCGCTCAGGAGCCGAGGTCGAGGAGCACGTCGGTGTCCGCGCTGAGCTCGGTGCCGCACGCGTCCACCAACGAAGCGTGCATCGTGAGCGGAACGCCGTCGTATCCCGAGAGGTCGTTCTCGAAGAAGATCAGTCGGTCAGCGAGGAACTCCCAGGTGCCGTCGAGCTTCACGGTGAAGTGGTGGGGGAGGTCGTGGAACCCGGCGACCTCGGTGTCGCCGTCCTTGAGCACGTAGCTGACCAGGGGGTTGTTCTTGTCGGCGAGGCTGTCGGACGCGCCCTGCACGATCCCCGACACCCGGAGGCTCCCCCACACGTGGATCCCGCCCTGCGCGCCGTAGACCAGCCCCACCGTGTCGCCGTCCGAGAGGTCGGTGAAGGTGGTCTCGCCGGTGCCGATGGTCAACGCCTGAGGCTCCTCGGCGGCCTTCTGGCAGGCTTCGTTCGAGGTGGGGTCGCAGGCGAAGAGCGCGAGGAGGAACATGGAACTAGCCGGAGCCGAGCGGCTGGAACGGGTGGGACGGTGCGGGAGAGGCCGCTCCGCCGTTGAGCTCCCGCAACGCCTCGCCGGGGAGTACGAACCACCGGAGCCTGGCCGCGGCCTCGGGGAGCTCCGGGTCGGCCACGGCGCTCACGATGCCGTCGGTGTGCAACGCGCCGGCCAGCTGCCGCGCCTCTTCGAGGTACCGGGGGAGTACGGACTCTGGCTCCGAGAGGTGGCGAGAGCGGTATTCGACGCCGCCCGCGCCGAATTGCACGTCCTGGAGACGAAGCAAGGTCCGCGGCGCGGCGTTGCGATGGCGCCACGTGCCCGATGCGGCGTCCATCGTGTAGAGCGGCACGAACACCCACCCGTGCTCCGCGATGAAGCTCACCGCGTCGAGGATGTACTGGAACATCAACTCTGAGATGAAGTAGTTGAAGTTGACCCGGACCCAGCCGAGCTTCACGCTGCCGGCGCCCGCGACGATCGCACACTCGAAGGCGCGGCTGGTCTCGAGGTCGACGCCGAGCAGACGGTGACCGTACGGGCCGGCGCACGAGCACCCCCCGCGGGCCTGGATTCCGAACAGGTCGTTGAGCAGGGCGACCACGAAGTTGTGGTGGAGGTAGCTCTCTCCGTGACGAATCACGAATGACACGATCGACAGCCGCCATCGATCCGCGTTGCCGAGGATGCGGATGTTGGGGTCTGCTCCCCAGGTGGCGATGGTGCGACGGATGAAGTGTTCCTCCCGCTCGCGGATCAGCTCCACCCCTACGCACTCCTTGAGCTGGAAGACCAGCCCCGCGCGGATCGACTCGATGATCGCCGGCGTACCGCCTTCTTCGCGCCGAACCGGGTCGGTGACGTAGCGGTGCTCCACGGGGTTGACGTAGGAGACGGTTCCTCCGCCCGGCGTGCTCGGGACGTGATTGGTGAGCACGTGGCGCTTCACGACCAGGATTCCGGGGGTTCCCGGGCCCCCCGCGAACTTGTGGGGGGAGATGAAGACCGCGTCCTTGTACTGGAGCGAGCCATCGGGACCGCCGTCGTCCAGGTTCATCTCGATGTGGACATAGGGCCCCGCCGCGGCGAAGTCCCAGAACGAGAGCGCGCCGTGCCGGTGCAAGAGCGCGGCGATGGCCGAGGTGCGGCTGCCGATCCCGGTGACGTTGCTCGCGGCGGAGAAGCTGCCGATCTTCAGCGGGCGGGCGGCGTGACGCACCAGCTCCGCCTCGAGTTGTTCGAGGTCCACACACCCGTCGGCGTCCTCTTCGATGGTCACCACGTCGGCGATGCTCTCGCGCCACGGCAGCTCGTTGCTGTGGTGTTCGAACGGCCCGATGAACACCACCGGCCGCTCGGCCTCGGGGATCTGGGCGAGGAGGTTGTAGCGTTCGTCGAGGTTGGCCGGGATGCGGATGTTGAGGATGTCGATGAGCTTGTTCACGGCCCCGGTCGCGCCGCTCCCCGCGAACAAGACCACATCCTGATCGTTGCCGCCGACCGCCCGGTGGATGATCGCGCGGGCGTCTTCCCGGAAGCGGGTGGTCTGCGCGCCCGTGCCGCTGGTCTCGGTGTGGGTGTTGGCGTACAGTGGCATGACTTCATCGCGGATATAGTCCTCGATGAAGCTTAGGTTACGCCCGCTTGCCGTGTAGTCTGCGTACGTGACGCGCCGAGGGCCGAAGGGGGTCTCCAAAACCCGGCCCTCACCGATGATCGACCTGCGCACCGAGTCCAACAGGTACCGCTGCGAGTCGTTCATGGAGGGCCTCCGGGCCCATCCTAACCCCGACGGATAGGCTCTGGCGCGTGAAGCGTGCTCCCGCCCCGTTCCGCGCCCGTGTGCAGGACCTCGTCCGGACGATCCCCGAGGGTCGCGTGATGGGCTACGGGCACGTCGCGGCGGCGCTTGGCAACCCCGGGGCGGCGCGGCAGGTCGGCTACGCGATGGCCGCCCTCCCTCCCGACACGGACGTGCCCTGGCAGCGGGTGATCCACTCCGATGGCACGCTGGCCACCAAGGGGGACCCGGTTCGTGCGGTCGTTCAGCGCGGGCTCCTTCTTCGGGAGGGAGTTCGGTTCTTCGGCGATCGGGTGGTGCTGGCCGAGCATGGGTGGGTCCCGCCGGTTCCGGGCTGACGTCGCCATGCTGATCCTCTGGGCGTACGCCGTCCTCGGGCTCCTCGTCAGCCCGTTCGTCGCGATCGGCGTGGCGGTGCACCCCCGCCTGCGCGCCGACTGGAGGGAGCGGCTCGGCTTCCCTCAGGCCACGGTGGAGCCGGGCGCAGTGTGGTTCCACGCGGCCAGCCTCGGGGAACGTCGACTGGTCGACGCCCTCGTTCCGGCCCTCCAGGCGCACGAGCCGGGCGTGAGCGTGCTCGTTTCCTGCACCAGCGCTGCGGCGCGGGACCTGGAGGCGGGGGTCGACCAGGTCGTGTGCCTGCCCGTGGATGTTCTCCCGGCCGTCCTCGCCTGGCTCGATCGCCTCCGCCCCCGCGGCCTCATCCTCGTGGAAGCCGAGCTGTGGCCGGCGTTGCTCCTCGGCTGCCGCCTCCGCGGCGTCCCCGTGGTACGCCTCGCGCCCCGTGAAGGCCCCGGCATGCGCCGGCTGCGGCGGGTGCCCGGGTTGGCGACGGCCTTGCTCGCCGGGATCCCCGAGGTGCACCCCCCCGTGGACCTCAAGCAGCTCGCCCCCGCGTCGCCGCCCGCGTTCGTGTGGGCGGGGGATGCGCTCGTGGCTGGCTCCACGCGCGACGGCGAAGAAGCCGCGGTGCTCGACGCGTGGGCGACGCTCTCCCCCCGACCGCTCCTGATCCTCGCCCCCCGCGACCCCGCGCGGTTCCCCGCCGTGGCCGCGCTCCTCGGTGAGCGCCACCCGCGTTGGGTCCGCCGGAGCGCGCTCGCGGGCGCCGTGCCGTCTGACGTGCAGGTGGTGCTCCTGGACACGCTCGGTGAGCTCGGCGGGCTCTACGCCGCCGCGCGGGCGGCCTTCGTCGGGGGCACGTTCGTGACTTCGGTCGGCGGGCACAGCCCCGCAGAGGCGGTGGCGGCCGGGTGCCCCGTGGTCCGGGGGCCCCATACGCACGCAAACGCGCCGGCCTGGGGCGGGGTCGAGGCCGACGTCGCGGAGACGCCGGCGGCGCTGCCCGTGGCGTTCGCCCGGGCGCTGGCCCGCCCGCGAACCCGCCCGCCTGCCGCCGTCGCGCTGGACGGGGTCGTCGCCGCGCTCGCGCCCGTGCTCGACGCGCCCCCGCTCGGCGAACACCCGCTCCGACCTTGGTTCTGGCCCCTCGCTGGGCTCTGGCTCCTCGCCGCCGCGCTCCGCCCGGCGCGGCTGGCACCCACGCCGATCCCGGTGATCTCCGTCGGCGGCCTCACCGCCGGCGGCTCTGGGAAGACGCCGGTGGCCGCCTGGCTCGCCAGCCGGCTCCCGGGCAGCGTGGTGGTCTCGCGCGGCTACGGCCGGCGTGCAGGGAACGATGTGCGGACGAGCGGCGGCGCCGCGGAGCTGGGGGACGAGCTGGCGATGTTGGAGCGGCGCGGTCAGGCGGTGGCGTGTTCCCCCGACCGGGCGGCGGCGATCGCCGCGGCGGCGCGCGCGGGCGCCCGGGTGGCGGTGCTCGACGACGGACTTCAGGCCCGCGCGGTGGCACGGGCCCTGGAGGTGGTGGTGCTCGACGCACGCTGGCCCGACGGCGGCGGGCCGATCCCCGTGGGCACGCGGCGCGTCCCGCGGAGCTGGGTCGCTCGGGCGGACGTGCTCTGGTGCAACCATGGCCCGCCTCCGGAGTGGGCGACGGCGGCGCTGCGCCCGGGGGCGGTGGTGGTCGAGGCCCGCTACCGGTCGGTCGGGTGGCGGCACCGCGGCAAGCTGCTCCCGCTGGACGCGCTGCCCGCTCGACCCGTCGCGGCGCTCGCGGGCATCGCGCGCCCCGAAGGATTCTTTCGGCTCCTCCGCGGGCTGGGCCTCCGCCTCGCCGAGACTCGGGTCTTCGCCGACCACCACCGCTTCCGCTGGACCGATCTCCAGGCGATCGAAGCGTGGAAGGACGATCACGTCGTGGTCGTGACCGAGAAGGACGCCGCCCGGCTCCCGGAGGGGCTGGGCGTCTGGGCGTTGGTGGTCGAGCCGGAGCTCGTCTCGGGCGCCGAGGCGCTCGCGGAGAAGCTCGCCGTGTTCGGGGTCCGGCCATGAGCGCGGGCGGACTGCCGACCCCGCCGGCGCTCCCGCCGCACCCCACCCGGGACCTCCGTCCGTCCGGCCTCCGCTCGGCGCTTCTGGACGCCGGCGCGTGGATTGTCGCGCGCGTTCCGCTCCGTGTGGTCGATGTCATGGCCTGGGCGCTCGCGTGGGCATGGTGGACGGTGCTCCCCGTCCGCAAGCGGGTGGCCGTGGCCAACCTGCGCGCGGCCCTGCCCGAAGCGCCGCCGCGCACGACGCTGGTCCGGATGCTTCACGACCTGGTGCTCAGCTACGCCGAGCTCCTCCAGTTCGATCGCCTGGACCTTCGGGTGGAAGGCGCCGAGGGCCTCGCGGGCGCCATCGTCCTCGCGGGTCACGGCTCCGCGTGGGACGTGGTGCTGTGCGCCGCGGGCGAGTCGTTCCCGACCAGCATCTTCCTGCGCACCCCGAAGGACCGATGGGTGCAGGCGTGGCTCGCCCGCCTTCGTGACGCGCATGGCGTCGGCCGCCTCGAGACCGGCGCGACCATGGCGGACGCCTACGCCGCGCTCGCCGCGGGTCGAAACGTCCTGTTCATCCAGGACCAACGCCACAACGCCGGGCCGCCCCTCCCGTTCTTCGGCCGGCCGGCCCGCACGTCCCTCGGCGCGGCGGTGGCTGCGCGGAAGACGGGGCGCCCGATCTACGGCATGTGGCAGTGGCGGGAGGGCGTCGGCCGCCACGTCATCCGCCTCCGCCGCCTCGACCTCGCCGGGGACCCGGAAGCCGTGACCACGGCGCTCAACGGGTGGTATGCCGAGCAGATCCGCTCGGCGCCCTCGGGGTGGTTGTGGCTGCACGACCGGTGGAAGTGACTACTCTTCCTCGTCGGCCTCGTCTTCGTCCAGCTCGTCGCCGAAGTCGTCCTCTTCGTCTTCTTCGTCGGTGAGGTCGTCGTCTTCGTCGTCGTCCTCGTCGAGGTCGTCCCACTCGTCGCCCTCTTCGCCGTCGTCGATCTCTTCCCAGTCGTCGTCGCCCTCTTCGTCGTCGTCGTCTTCTTCGTCGCTCCAGTCTTCGTCGTCGAAGTCGTCTTCGATCTCGTCGTCGGGCATCAGGCGGGGCATGGCAGCGGCTCCTCGGCGACTAGTATCCACGACAACGTCAGCCGGGGAGGACCTCGTCGAGGAACCGGAGCGTACGCGACCAGGCCAGTTCGGCGGCCGCCGCGTTGAAGCTGGGTCGGTCCGCGTTCATGAACGCGTGACCGACCGCCGGGTAGCGGAACACCTGGGCGGGGAGGCCCTGGTTGGCGAGGCGCCGCTCCAGCTCATCCACGTGATGCGGAGGAGAAGACGCGTCTTCGCTGCCGAAGTGGCACAGCAGCGGGCAGCTCCGCCCGGGGAGGAGGTCCAGCGGCTGGGTGGGCTTCTCGGTGGTCAGCGAGGGGTACACAATGCGCCCGTAGAACTCCACGGCGGCTGCGAAGCCCGGAACGGCGGAGCTGGCCAGACGCGCGTAGAGCCCGCCCATGCAGAAGCCCAAAACCACCCGCGGCAATCCAGCGGGGAGTTCGGACGCTGCCGCCGCGACATCGCGCAGGGCCTGACCATCGTCGAGTCCGGCCACGGCGGCGCGGATCTCCTCGATCGAGCCGAGGGGAGGGGGGCCGCCCCGTCGCCACCAGAGGTCGGGCATCGCGACGGCGAAGCCCTCGCCGGCCAGGCGTTCGGCCCAGCCCCGGAGGCTTCGATCGAGGCCCCACACCTCGCACACGAGCACGACCCCGCCGCGCTCGCCGGGCTCTCCGGTGAGGACCACCGGAGTGCCGCCGCGGGTGACGACGGTGCGCTCGCCCACGGGCCTAACGGCCGCGGCGGCGGGCGGAGATCGCCGCGAGACCGAGCAGCAGCCCGCCGAACGCGGCCGGGGTGCCGGTGGCGTCGCAGCCACGACCCGCGTAGATGTAGGAGGGCTCCTCGCCGCTGTCGACCACGTCGTCGGCGGGGTCGAGCGGGTCGGCCCCGCTCCACTTCTCCACGCCGTCGGGCACGCCGCCGCCGTCGGTGTCCGCCGTGCGCGGGTCCGTCTCGCCGGCGTCGACCTCGCCGCTGCGGTTGGCGTCCTCGGCGCCGTCGGCCAGGCCGTCGCCGTCGGTGTCGGCCTTGGCGGGGTCGGTGCTGGTGAAGACCTCGATGCCGTCCTCGATGCCGTCGCCGTCGCTGTCGGGGTTGAGCGGATCCGTGCCCCGGCTGGCTTCCTCCGCCGCGGAGAGCCCGTCGTGGTCGTCGTCGGCGCAGTCCAGGTCGTCGGTGCCGTCGTTGGGATCACACTCGAGCGAGTCGATCGCGCCGTTGTGGTTGAGGTCTTCCGTGCCGTCCGCCGCCGTGCCGCCGTCGCTGTCCCGCTCGAGCGGATCGGTGGTCGTGCTCGGGTCGGCGTCGGCCACGAACTTGCTCGCGTCTGTGTCAGGCGTCTGCGCCGCGGCGAGGCCGAGCTCGGTGCCGTCCTGTACGTCGTCCATGTCGGAGTCGATGAGGGTCGGGTCGGTCTCCGAGCCGGTCATCGCGCCGTCGTGGTTGGCGTCCTCGGTGCTGTCCTTGAGCCCGTCGTCGTCGGTGTCGGCGTCGTTGGGATCGGTGGTGGTCAGCGTGTCGGCGTCGGGGACGAAGTAGTTCCCGGCGGTGTAGTCGGTCTTGTAGTTACGGCCGACCTCGAGGGCGTCGCCGAGGCTGTCGCCGTCGGTGTCGCGAACCAGGGGATCGCAGAAGTAGACGTTGTACTCGGCGCCGTCGGAGAGCCCGTCGTCGTCGGTGTCGCGGTCCCACGGGTCCGTGCCCGTGTCGTACTCCTCGCTGTCGTCCATGCCGTCGCCGTCGCTGTCGGCGTCGTTGGGGTTGGAGCCGAAGATGAGCTCGTCGGCGTCGGAGAGGCCGTCGCCGTCGGCGTCGCCGGGGGAGCCGCCGTCCACCGTGCCGTCGCAGTCGTTGTCCACGCCGTCGGCCACCTCGGTGGCGCCGGGGTTGATCGAGCTGTTGGTGTCGTTGCAGTCGGTGCCACCGGAGTCGTCGGTGTCGTAGCCGTCGCGATCCTGGTCGTAGTCGGACCAGCCGTCGCAGTTGCCGTCGATGCCGTCGTACCAGGTCTCGCCGGCGCCGGGGTGGACGGCGGCGTTGGTGTCGTCGCAGTCGTCGCCGCCGTAGGCGACGTCGTCGTGGCCGTCGCCGTCCATGTCGGTCGCGACGCCGGCGAGGAGGGTCACCTCGTTGGCGAAGAACTGCACCATGTCGGCGTACTGGCTCGAGTCCGCCGTGTCCGGGGCGATCGGCTGGAGGATGACGTCCCCGAACTGCAAGGCGGCGGCATAGCCGTCCTCGTAGGTCGCGAGGGTGGTGCCGCCCATCGTGCTGCTGATGCTGGCCGAGTTGACGGACCAGCCGGGGTTCGTCAGCGCGATGGTGCCGGGCAGGCCGCTGGACACCGAGGCGTCGAAGCCGCCGAGCGTGTTGAGGTTGATCGCTTCCGGCGAGGTGCCGTAGGCGGCCCAGACGGCCTCGCCGCCGGTCGGACGACGATCGAGGTCGATCGTCGGCATGCCAGCGGTCATCCAGGCGTCCAGGTTGGGCGTCGACGTCGTCGAGTTCGACAGCGAGACGACGACGAGGTCGTACGCGGCGGTGCCGATCTCGGTGTCGCAGGTGCCCTCGATGTCGGTCTCGGTGGTGACGGTGTGGCCCGAGGCGGCGAGGGCGTCGGCCATCGCGTCGGTGCCCATCGTGGCATCCACGCAGTAAAGGACGTTCGCCGCGTGGGCCGCGCTGCTGTACAGGCCGGCCAGAAGGAGCAGGGTGGGGGTCATGGCGGGGTCTCCTGGCTACTTGGTCGGGGCGGGGGTGGCGCCGGGGGTTCCCGGGGTCACTTCGACGGGGCCGGTGGGCGAGGCCTGGTCGATGAGGTTGAACTCGACGCGGCGGTTGTTCGCCTTGCCCTTGCTGCTCTTGTTGCTGTCGATCGGCTTGGTCTCGCCGTAGCCCTTCGCGATGAGGCGAGCGGGGTCGACCCCCTTGCCTTCGAGGTAACGCTTGACCGATTCGGCGCGGCGCTGCGAGAGATCGAGGTTGCTGGCGTCATCGCCATCGCTGTCGGTGTGACCGGAGACCTCGACGCGCCCGACCTGCGGGTTGGCCATGACCACGGAGGCCACTTCGTCGAGCAGCTTGAAGGACTCGGGCTTGATGATGTCCTTGTTGGTCTCGAAGAAGACCTTGTCGAGGATCACGATCTGCTTCTCTTCGAGCTTGATGCGGGTGCTGTCGAGCTCGACGCGGATGGTCGTGGTGGCGCCGGTGGTGAATTCGAACTCGCCGGAGAAGTTGGTCATCTCCTTGGCGGTGATGAAGACGCGGTGCTTGCCCGCGCCCACCGCCTGCTCGCCCTTGCCGCCCGCGAGCGCGACCGGCGTGGCGCCCGGCACGCAGCCGCCGCCTTCCTGCACGTCCCACTTGACGGTGGCGCCGTCGACCGGCTTGCCCTTCTTGTTGACCACCTCGATGGCGGCCTTCGCATCCAGCGACGGCTTCATCGCGATGTCGAGCGCGGTGTCGCCTTCCTTGGCGGTGGCGCTGCCCTCGCCGGTGTAGCACTTGTAGGTGGCCTTGGCCGTCCAGGCGCTGCCCGGCTCGGCCTTGTCGACCTTGATCGAGGCGGTTCCGGTCTGGGCGCCGGTAGGTCCGCTCAGGGTGATCGAGGCGGGGACCGACTTGCCGTCGACGAGGGAGCGGGCGGTGAGGTTGCCGATGCCGTCGGGGCAGCCGTCGGTGTCCTTCCAGTCGTTGACCGTCTCCTTCTCCATCTTGCACTGGTCGACGTCGTCGTTGATGCCGTCGTCGTCCGCGTCGAGGTCCACCGGGGGGGGCGGGGCCTTGGGCGTGGCATCGAACACCGGGCCGTAGCCGACGCCCACGAAGGCGCGCCAGGCCGGGGTGCCCGCGCCGTAGCTGAGGCCGCCGGCGCCGCCGAGGAGGAAGTCCAGGCCGAAGGGCAGCTGGTACTTGGCGTGGGCGATGATCTCGGCGGGGGTCTCGGTGCCCGGCCAGTCGTTGGCGGCGAGCGGGAGCCCGGCGCGGACTTCGGCGTTGATGCCGAGATTGTCGACCACTTCGTAGCCGACCATGCCGCCCACGTTCACGTGGTCGGCGCCGGAGAGGTTGTCGAGCTGGATGTCGGGCTCCAGGGCGTAGCCGGCCGAGGCCGCCACGATGAACTTGTCGGTGTGGTAGCCGAGGGCGAGATCGCCGCCCGCGGAGATGGCGCTGTTGCCGAGGAACGCCGCGTCCGCGCCGAGGGGGATCGCGACGTACGGCTGCACGGCGATGCCGAAGCCGCGCTGCTCTTCCTGGCTCCAGCCCACGGTGGCCTGCACGCGGAGGTCGCCGGCAGTGAAGCCGTTGGCCGCGCCGTCGAGCCCGGAGGACGCGACGAAGAGGGGAATGCCCACGTCGACCCGGGCGAAGCGCACCGGTGCCCAGCCGAGGTTGAGGTTGAGCGCGGCCACATCGTCGAGCATGGGCTCGGCCTTGGACCAGTCCATGGTGCCGTCGGAGGACGCGGGCACGCGGACCAGCGGGGTCTTCGCGTACTCGAACACCGCCGCGCCGAAGACGCCGCGGGTGATGAACGGGCTCGGGACCTCGAGCGGGGAGATCGGCTGACCGTCCGCCGCGTTGAGGTGGAAGTTGTGCGCGTCGAAGCCCGCGGTGGTGGCGGCCAACGCGGCGTTGGGGGCGGCGGCTGCGATGAGCAGCAGGGTGGGAATGCGCTTCACGTCGTCTCCTCAGCGGGGAACGCGGCTAGGGTCCCGCGTTGGGCGGGGGCTAACGGTATTGCGCCAACTTGACAAGCTTCGGTCGACAACGGCGAAACAGAGTCGCGCCTTCGGGACTTCGCCGGACAGCGGAGCGGCGGGGGGTCAGATCGCGAGCCGCCGGTAGACGTTCACGATCTGGGCAGGAAGGGCGTCCACCCGGTCGATCACGCAATAGCCGACCTCTCCGTACATCCGCTTGAGGTAGGCGGGGCCGGTGGGGTCCACCGTGACGCAGAAGGGGTGCACGCCGGCCTTCCGGGCTTCCCGGAGCGCCGTGCGGGTGTCCTCCTGAGCGTATCGATCGTAGTAGTGGTCACACCCGCAGTCGAGCGGCTTGCCGTCGGAGAGCAGGAACAGGATGCGGGTACGCGCCGGTTCGGCGACGAGCTTCCGGGTGGCGTGACGGATGGCCGCGCCGTCGCGGTTCTCCATCTTGAAGCTGATTCGACCGACGCGCTCGCGGGCGCGGTCGTCCCAGGGGTCGCGGAATTCCTTCGCTACGTAGAAGGCGACATGGTCGCGGCCATACCCGGAGAACCCGTAGATAGAGAAGGGGTCGCCGATCGCGTGGAGCGCCTCGGCCACCACGATGAGGGCCTCCTTCTCCACGTCGATGACCCGACGCTTGCCCCCGGCCGCCGTCGCTTCGTTCGTGGAGCTCGACATGTCCAACAAAAAGGACACCGCGACGTCCCGGCGTTCGGGCAGGCTGCGGGTGTAGACCCGTTCGCTGCGCTCCCCGGTGACCCGCCCCTCCACCACGCCGCGGACCACGCGGTCGATGTCGAGCTCTTCGCCGTCCGGCAGGCCGCGAACCAGCGAACGCCCTTGCGGACGCAGCGCCTCGAACGTCCGGCGGAGGCGCTGGATCGGGTACCGCTCGCGCTCCATCACCTCGTCGACGAAGGCGCGGTCCCCCTCGCGGAGCCGCACCTCGCGGACGGTGACCCACCGCGGCTTGTAGTCGTCGATCGTACAGTCGAATTCGCGGTAGAGGTAGTTGCGGCCCACCGCGGCGACGTCGGGGTCCTGCGGGATGCCGCTGGCCGAGGTGGCCGTCGCGGCGGGGCGTTCGTCGCCGGGATCCACGAGGGCGCCGCCGGGCGGCGGATGGCGATCGAGCATCGCCTCCATCTGGGCATACGCCGTGGCCTCCTCCAGCTCGCGGCGGCGGCGCTCGGACTCCTTCTGGCGCGTGCGCGCCTCCGCCATCGACACCGCTTCGCCCCGGGCCTCCGCCTCGTCGCGGAGTTTTCGGGCCTGGGCCTCGGCCTTCCGCTCCTCGGTGCCGGCGGCCTCCGGGTCGATGCGCGCGCCGAGCTCCGGAGGTTGAAAGGCGCCCTCCGCGTCGGCGTCGTTTCGTGGACGGGGCAGCCGCTGGCTGCCCTGGGAACGCGGCGTCTTGCCGTCTTCGGCACGGCGCATCAGCCCTTCCACCTCGGCGTAGTGGGCCTGGACGCTGCGCGCGACGTCGGTGACCGTGAGCGTGGCGAGGTCGGCGGCGAGCGCTTGAAGCGGCGCGATGGCCGCGGC
>CAIXRH010000029.1 GCA_903921785.1 uncultured Pseudomonadota bacterium | reverse complement strand
GGCGGGGGCGGGGGCGGGGCCGGGGGCGGGGCCGCAGCCGTGTCGGCCGGCGCCGGGGGAGCGGCGGACACGGGCGGCGCCCCTTCGGCAGGCGGCGGCCCCGCGGTCGCCGTATCGGGCGCTCCGGTCGGCGGCGAATCGGGCGTCCCTACCGGCGGCTCCAACGGCGTCCCTACCGGCGGCTCCGATGGCGTCCCTACCCGCGGCTCGGACGGGGTCCCTACCGGCGGCTCCAACCGCGTCCCTACCGGCGGCGCCTCGGGCACGCCCACCCCTGGCTCCGCCGGCGTTCCCACCGCCGGCACCGTCGGCTCCCCGGACGGCGGCGCATCCGGTGCCGACGCGGCCCCCGCCTTCGCCTCCCCCCCGCTCGGCGCGCCGCCCCCCGGCTCCCCCGCGAACGCGGCCCCAAGCCAGGTGGACACGATCAACGAGAGCACCTGCGAACCCCGACGCACGATAGCTTAGCGTCATGCTCCTCCTCGCGCTGGCGATCCGGGCCGCCGCGGCCGCCGAGCCGGCCGCCGACCACGACGTGGAGCTGCTCGTCCCGCGCCTCGGCCAGGGCGCCTTCGGCGGGGTCGACTCGCCCACGGTCCTCCCCGTCGGCGGGCTGCGCCCGTGGTTCGTGCTCCAGTACGAACACCAGCCGGTGATCTGGTACGACGAAGGCAGCTTCGGCGGCGCGGCCGTGGGCGCGCGCACCTGGGCGTCGGCCGGCCTCGGCGTGGGCCTCACCCGTTGGCTGGACCTCGGCGTCGGCCTGCCCTTCGCGTACTCCTTCGCCTCCGCCGACACCCCCTACACCGCCGACGGCCCCGCCCTCGGCGACCTCGTCACCACCCTCCGCGTGCGCCCCATCCACCTCGGGGCGTTCTCCCTCCTCGTCCGCGCCGAAGCGGCGTGGCCGGTGGGCACCCGGGACGCATGGATGAGCGACCCCATCGTCCGCCCGTCCGCCGGGCTGGTGCTCGGCTTCGACACGGCCCGCGTGCGCGGCGTGCTCGACGTGGGCGCGCTCGGCCGCCCCACCGAGGACACCCACGCCCACTGGACGGTCGCGCCTGAGGTCAGCGGCGGGGCCTCGTTCGCCTGGGTCGCCGTGCCCGAGCGGCTCGACCTCGACTACGCCCTGGTCGCGCGGGTGCAGACCGGCGACCCCGACGAGCTCTCCTCGCGGGCGGTGGAGCTGCGCTTCGGCGTCACCGGGCACCCCGGCCGTGGGGTGGACGTCACGGCGGGCGCGGGCGTGGGGCTCTCCGGGGGCGTGGGCGAGCCGGTGGGGCGCGGGTTCCTCGATCTGCGCTGGCTCATCGAGAAGGCGAAGCCCAAGCCGGTGGCGACGGTGGCCACGGTCGAGGACCTGCCCGAAGAGGAGCCGCCGCCCCCTCCCCCGCCGCCGGTGGCCGCCGAGGTCACCTGGGCGGAGGGGCAGCTCGCCCGGGTGGAGGACCAGGAGATCACCATCCGCGACCCGATCCAGTTCGAGTTCGGCAAGGAGGTGATCCTCCCCGAGTCCAAGCCGACGCTCGAGGCGATCGCGGCGCTCCTGCGTACGGACGGCCGCATCCTCCACGTGGTGATCCAGGGCCACGCGAGCGACGAAGGCAGCTTCATCTACAACTACGATCTGTCGAGCCGTCGCGCCCGGGCGGTGTGGGAGGCGCTGGTGGCCGCGGGCGTACACCCCGATCGCATCAGCTACCAGGGCATGGGCGAGGTGGTGCCCGTGCGCGCCGGCGAGGACGAAGCCGCGCTGGCCGCCAACCGTCGCGTCGTCTTCCGGATCGTTCGCCTCTTGGAGCCGGGCGAGTCCGCGCCAGTGCTCCCGAGCGACATCCTCTACCCGTGGAACGGCGCGCCGGGCACCACGGTCACCCCCGCGCCGCCACCTCCGCCACCCCCACCGCCGAAGGACGAGGACGACGAATGATCCTCGTCCTCCTTGGCCTCGGGGTCGAGGTTGCCCGCGCCGAATGTGGCAACCCCAGCCTCACGCAGGACCTCAACTGCAACAACCTCGACGTGTCGGTGGAAGCGTCGGTCGACCTCGCCGATCCCGTCTGCGCCGACAACGTCGACGCCACCGGTGCCCCCTACCCCAACGCCGACTGGTACTTCGACTACACCTCTTACGGCTGCGCCGTCTTCGTCGGCACGCTGGACGTCGACGGCGACGGGCTCTCCGACGGCGCCTTCACCGCCGCAGGCGTCGACGGGATGCCCGACCTCGACGTCGTCTTCGAGTGCGACAACTGCCCGTTCATCCCCAACCTCGACCAGGCGGACGCCGACTGCGACGACATCGGCGACGTCTGCGACAACTGCCTCGTGGTGCCCAACCCCGACCAGGTCGACTTCGACGCCGACACCCTCGGCGACGCCTGTGACAACTGCCCCAAGGTCCCCAACCCCGACCAGCTCGACACCGATGGCGACCTCCTCGGCGACGCCTGCGACGACTGCCCGTTCGTCGCCGACCCCGACCAGATCGACAGCGACCACGACGACGTGGGCGACGTCTGCGACAACTGCGTGGCGCTCCTCAACCCCGAACAAGTCGACGCGGACGGCGACGGCGAGGGCGACCTCTGCGACCTCTGCCCCACGATCGCGGACGCCGGGCCCGGCGACGGCGACGCCGACGGCCTCGGCGACGCTTGCGACAATTGCCCCGAGATCGCCAACCCCGGCGGCGCCGACGCGGACACCGACGGCCTCGGCGACGTCTGCGACAACTGCCCCGCCGACGCCAACCCCGACCAGTCCGACGCCGACGACGACGGGAACGGCGACGCCTGCGACGCCTGCCCCGAGCTCGCCGGCCCCACCCACGACTGGGACCACGACGGCGCCGTGGACTGCGGCGAAGATCACCTCCTCGGCGGGTCCACCCACTGCGGAACCAGCGCCGCGTTCGGCGCCTTCGGCCTGGGGATCACCCTCGCCGCCGCGAACCGGCGCCGCCGCGAGCGGGCCGCCCGATGAGCCTGCTCCTGCTCCTCCAGCTCGCCCGCGCCGAGTGTGGCAACGCCGACATCGTCCAGGACCTCAACTGCAACAACCTCGACGTGTCGGTGGAGCTGCCGGTCGACCTCGACGATCCGGTGTGCGCCGGCAATGTCGACAGCACGGGAACGCCCTACCCCAACGCCGACTGGTACTTCGACTACACCTCCTACGGCTGCCAGGTCTTCGTGGGCACGCTCGACGCCGACGGCGACGGGCTCTCCGACGGAACCTGGGGCGGAAGCGGGGAAGACGGGCAGCCCGACCTGGACCTCACCTTCGGCTGCGACAACTGCCCGGACGTCCCGAACCTCGACCAGGCCGACGCCGACTGCGACGACGTCGGCGACGTCTGCGACAACTGCCTCGTCGTGGAGAACCCTGACCAGTCCGACCTCGACGGGGACACCTTCGGCGACCTCTGCGACAACTGCCCGCCTGTGCCCAACCCGCTCCAGTCCGACCTCGACGGCGACGGCATCGGCGACGAGTGCGACGACTGCGACCTCGTGGTGAACCCGGATCAGGAGGACCACGACTTCGACGGACAGGGCGACGCCTGCGACAACTGCCCCGACGCCGCCAACCTCGATCAGTACGACGGCGACGGCGACGGTGTCGGCGACGTCTGCGACAGCTGCCCGGCCGCCGCCGACCCCTCCAACCGCGATGCCGACGGCGACAGCCACGGCGACGCCTGCGACGTCTGCCCCGCCGTCGCCGACCCGGACCAGGTCGACGTGGACGACGACGGCCTCGGCGACGAATGCGACAACTGCCGCCGCGACGCCAACCCCAAGCAGGAGAATTGGGACGGCGACGCCCACGGCGACGTCTGCGACGCCTGCCCCTACCTCGCCGACCGTGACGGCATCGATCGCAACGGGGACGGCATCGCCGAGTGTGTCGACGACCGCCTTTACGGGGGCACGGCCCGCTGCGCCACCACGCCCTCGGCGGGGCTCGCCGCCGTTATCGCGTCGCTGATCCTTACAAACACTCGCCGGCGTCGATCAGGTACGTCGCCTCCACCCGCTGCCCGCCTTCGGGGATCGCGTCCGGGTTGAAGACGATGGCGTTCTCGTCCGCGTCCCAGGTCCACTCCGTCCACTCGGCGCCGTCGAGCGTCACCTTCAGGGTCGAGAGCTCGGGAACCCAGTCGAGCACCAGCCGGTCCTTCGGCTCATCGGAGAGCAGCGAGGTGAGCTCCTGGAAGTAGTCGGTCCAATCGGGCTCGCAGATGCTGTAGACCACGCCTCCGGTGGCGCCAGCCGCCTCGATGTAGCCGCTGCCCAGCTCCGCGGTGGCGCAGCCGCGGGGCGCGGGCCCGACGATGCCGGCGATGCTGATCGTGGGCGCGAGGGCCTGCAGATCGAGCACCAGGCTGTCCCACGACGAAGGGGACTGCTCGGGCTCGTCGGAAACCAAAATCGCCAGGGTCTTGGCGTCGTCGCGGAGGAAGCCGGCGTTGCACCCGGAGCCTGAGGCCTTCTGCAAGGCGTGGTCGGCGATGCTGAGGCCGGCCTCCGTGAAGCGCCCCTCGGCGCCCCTCACCGCCTGGGAGAATTTCGTCACCAGGTCGGGGGTGAACGGCGAGAGGATGCCGCCGGTGGCGCAGCCATCGTCGGCGGTCGTCACCACCACCTGCCAGTCCATCGACGAAGCCTCGAGGTTGTAGGCGAAGTCCGAGAAATTGGCCGCGAGCCGCGCCTGATCGTCGGCCATGGAGCCCGACTGGTCGACGTAGACCAGGATGTCGGTCTTGTCGAAGCCGCCGTAGGGCTGCACGAGGTGGTCTTCCGCCTCGTCCGGAGGGGCTTCCACGTAGGCGCTCACCGGGGCGATGGTCACCCCGGCCGCGTCGTCCGAGGCGACGTACAGCAGGGCGTCCACCTCGCCGAGCGCCTCACCGGCGATGGCGAGGCCGAGCGGGACCGACGCGTCGGGCTCCAGGACCAGGGGGAACGCGGGCGGGTCTACCGTGGTGAAGCCGGCGCCGACGATCACGGCGCTGGTGACGGTGAGCGGGGCGGTGCCGACGTTCACCAGGTCCACCGCGCCGGCCTTCTCACAGCCGGGGGCCAACCTGCCGAGGTCGTAGGGCTTCGGGGTGATCGCCAACGCCGGGTATTGCCCTTCGCCGCGGAGGCTCGCGCGGACGACGGGGGAGGCGGGCGCGTCGCTGGTGACCACGAGGTCGGCCCCGGACTTCTGGCTCTGGGGGGTGAAGACCACGTCCACCGTGGCGGACTCGCCGGCGGTCAGGGTGTCGGGCAGCTCGTCGAGCAGCGTGAAGGCGGTAGAGCCGTCCACGGAGAGCGAGGTGAGCGTGAGCGTGCTGTCGCCGACGTTCTTCACCGTGACCGTCTCGGTGGTGGCCTCGTCGGGCGGGTGGGCGCCGAAGTCGACGATCATCGGGTCGAGCTCGAGGATCGGCACCAGGCCGTCGGTGCCGCCCTCCCGGTTCAGACCGGTGTCCGAGCACGCCAGGAGGGTCAACAGCGTCAACATGCGCCCATGATATGCTCGGGAACGGGGTTCCGCTTGTTCACCTTGTTGTTCGGCGCCTGCACCCTGCTCACGGAGGCCGACTACCAGCTGCGGCTCGACCCCGACGGCGACGGCGTGCTCTTCCCCGACGACTGCGACGACCAGGACGCGACCGTGGGCGGCAAGGCAAAGGTCTTTCCCGACGCCGACGGCGACGGCGTGGGCGCCCGGCCGGAGACGGTCGGCTGCGCCGGCGCCAAGGGGTTCGCCCGCAAGGCCGGCGACTGCGACGACACCGACTTCGCCGTGAGCCCCCAGGCCGCGGAGGTCTGTGACGGCAAGGACAACAACTGCGACGGGCGGGTCGACGAAGGCGCCGCGCCGCGACGCTGGTTCCTGGACACGGACCTCGACGGGTACGGGTCGGGCGGGAGGGTCACCTCCTGCACCCAGCCCGCCGGCTACGCCGATCGCCTCGGCGACTGCGCCCCGAGCGACCCCGCGGTGAACCCCGGCGCCGCCGAGGTCTGTGACGGCCTCGACAACAACTGCGACGGCGTGACGGACGAAGGCCTCACCGTCGTCGCGTCGCCCGACGCGGACGGCGACGGCTGGGGGAGCGGCGTGGGCGGCGGCGTGGTCTGCACGGTCCCCGCCGGGTGGGCGCCCGACGGCGACTGCGACGACGCCAACGCCGCGGTGCACCCCGGCGCCGCCGAAGACTGCACGGACGGCCTCGACAACGGCTGCCTGGGCATGGACGAGACCGACACCGTCTACGCGGACGCCGACGGCGACGGCTTCGGCGACGACACCACCGCCGCCCCCGGCTGCCCCTTCGACGCCACGCGGATCTTCGTCGGCGGCGACTGCGACGACAGCCAGGCGGCGATCAACCCGGGCGCCACCGAAGACTGCTCCGACGCCGTGGACGAAAACTGCGACGGCACCACCGCCGTGCAGACCTGGTGGCTCGACGCCGACCGCGACGGGCTGGGCGACGCCGGAAGCCCCCTCTCCACGTGCACCGCGCCCCGCCGCTTCGTGGACAACGCCCTCGACTGCAACGACGCCGACGTCGCCGTGCCGCTCTGGGTGAGCCCGGACGGCCGCCCGGGCGGCGCGGGCACCGCCGCCGACCCCGTCGACACCGTGCACAACGCGCTGGTGCACAACCCCACGTGCCTGCTCCTCCAGCCCGGAGAGTACGCGACGAACGAGGAGCTCACCACGTCGGTGGACATCCGTGGGACGACGGACCCGTCGGCGACCGTCCTCACCGGTGCGGCGCCCGACTGCGCGACGACGTGGGGCGCCTGCGCGCCGGTCTTCTCGGTCGAAGGGGGGGCCACCCGCCTGGAGAACCTCACGATCCGGGGCGGATCGGGCACGTCCTGGGCGGAGACCGCCGAGGGCGTGGAAACACGGACCGTTTGCGGGGGCGGGCTGTACGTCGAGGCGGCGTCCCTGGCGCTGGTCAGCGTCGTGGTGGAAGACAACGTCCTCCCCGACGGAGCCAGCGGCACCACCAGCGGCGGGGACCCGTACACGATCACGAGCCACGGCGGCGGCGTGTGCGTGGTGGGCGGCACGCTCGACCTCACGTCGACGAACTTCTGGGGGAACGTCGCCGCGCGAGGCGGGGCGATCTGGGCGGGGGAAGGCGCGAGCGTCACCGGGGCGCAGGTGGCGTTCTCGGGCAACGGGGCCGCGGAGGGGGGCGCGGTGTGGCTGGGCACGGCCGATCTCGCCCTCTCCCAGGCTCGGAGCTGGTGCAACGCTGCCGACATCGGCGGGGCCTTCTGGCTGGGGGAGCCCTTCGGCAGCGCAGAGCTCACCTGGGTGGACCTCCTCGACGACGTCGGTGGGGCCGGCGCGGCCGAGCTCTGGGCCGTCGGCGGCGCCACGGCCGACGTCGCGAGCGTGGTGGTCGTGGGTAACGATCCCGCCTACGCCGCGGTCGACGGCGAGGGCAACGTCCGGATGCGCTGGTCCGTCGCGGCGGATGTCGGCGGCGTGGCCCTCGGAAACGTCTACACCGACGCCACCGTGCTCTCCGACACCCGGTCGCCCTACGCCGTGACCTGCGACGGCGATCCCACCAACGACGGCTTCGTCCTCCCCGCCGGCTCCCCCGCGCTCGACGCGGGCGACCCCTCCGCCACCGACCCCGACGGCTCTCGCGCCGACGCCGGCAGCGACGGCGGACCCGGAGGGGCCTGGTGATCGCGCTCTGGCTCCTCTCCCGCGCGCTCGCCTGCGAAACGCCGCTGCCCCCCGAAACGTTCCTGGCGCTCCTCGCCAGCGCCGGACGCGATCCCGAAGCCGCCACCGCCGCCCGCGAAGCCGTGCCGTGCCTCGACGTGGCCCTCGCGCCCGTCGACGCCGCGCTCTACCACCGCGCCATGGCCGAGGATGCGTGGAAGCGCGGAGCCGCGGCGGAGGCCATCGCCGAGATGCGCGCCGCCCGCGCGCTCGCCCCGACCTGGGTCGCCCCGGCCCGCCTCCACGATCTGTGGACGGTGTCCGCGCCCGATCCGCTGGCCCCCTCTCTGGAGTGGAGCGGCCTCGTGGACGGCTCTCCCGGGCGCCTCTACCTCGACCGCGCGGCGCTCCTGCAGCAGTTCGCCCACGGCACGTGGTCCACCCGCTACGTGCTCCCGCTGAGCGGGGCCGAGACCGACCCGCCTGCGGCGCCGGTGCTCCCCACGGGGCTCGACGCCCCGCTGGCCCTCAGCGGCGTCCCAGCGGCGAAGCGGGGACTGCTCTACACCGGCATCGGGCTGGCGGCGGTGGGCCTCGTTTCGTTCGGGATGGCGGTGGAGTGGAACGCCGAGTTCAAGGACCTCCACAACCCCGACGTGACCGATGCGACCCAGCTCGCCGACCTCGGCAACCGCACGAACGCCGCCACGATCGCGGCCTGGGTGGGGTCGGCGGGCGGCGCGGTGTGCATCGGCGCGGCGCTCATCCACGTCGACGTGAAGTAGCCGCGGCGCACCGGTGCCGTGCGTTTGGCGTCCGTCGTTCGACCGATCGGGCCCCGATCGCGGCCACGGCCGGTTAGATGGGCGGCCTCCAGAGGGTCTCATGTCTGCTCCGATTCGTGTCGCCGTCACCGGCGCAGCCGGCAACATCGGCTACGCGCTCCTCTTCCGTCTCGCCGCCGGGGATTGCTACGGCAAGAACCAGCCGATCATCCTCCAGCTCCTCGAGATCCCCACCGGGATGAAGGCGCTCGAAGGCGTGGTGATGGAGCTGCAGGACAGCGCGTTCCCGCTGCTCCATGGCATCGAGATCAGCGACGATCCGAACGTCGCGTTCAAGGGCGTGAACCAGGCCTTCCTCGTGGGCTCCCGCCCCCGCACCAAGGACATGAACCGCGCCGACCTCATCACCGCCAACGGCCCGATCTTCGTCGGCCAGGGCCAGGCGATCGCGAACAACGCCGCGAGCGACGTGCGCGTGCTCGTCGTCGGCAACCCCTGCAACACCAACGCGCTCATCGCGATGCACGCCGGCAAGAGCGTCCCGAAGGACCGCTGGCACGCCATGACCCGCCTCGATGAGAACCGCGCCAAGGCCCAGCTCGCCAAGAAGACCGGCGCGCTCCCCGGCGAAGTCACCAACGTCGGCATCTGGGGCAACCACTCCGACACGATGTTCCCCGACTTCAACAACGCGAAGGTCAAGGGCCAGCCGGTCCCGTCCGTCGCCGATCGCGCCTGGCTCGAGGGCGAGTTCCTCAAGACCGTCGCCACCCGCGGCAAGGCGATCATCGAGGCGCGCGGCGCTTCTTCTGCGGCGTCCGCGGCGTCCGCGGCGGTGGACCACATGTCCAGCCTGTGGAACGGCACCCCGGCCGGCGAGTTCACCTCGATGGCGGTCTGCTCCAACGGCGCCTACGGCGTGCCGGAAGGCCTGATCTTCTCCTTCCCGGTCACGGCGAAGGGCGGCAACTGGCAGATCGTCGAGGGCCTGGCCCAGGACGACTTCGCCAAGGCCAAGATCGCCAACACCATCAAGGAGCTCGAGTCCGAGCGCGAGACGGTGAAGGACCTCCTGAAGTAGGACGGTCCAGGTGGGTGGAGGCGTCCTCATCGGGGCGCCTCCCCACCCTCCAGCCGGCATGGGGCCGGCTCAGGCGCAACGATCGGGCGGCCCTCGCCGGAAGGCAAGCCGCTGCGGCGCCTTGCGTCCGCCCCGCCATTCTCGCCGCGGCGGCTCCTCGACCGCCGACGGGGGCCGGGGGGCAAGCCGGTGGAGCCCCACCAGCCCTTCGACACCCCACGCCTCGGATCAGGGCTGGCCGTTGCCGTTGTCGGGGTCGCCGATCGGCGGCGGGTGCAGCCGTGCCGCGTCCGCCTCGACGGTGGCCTGGAGCTGGGCGAGGTCGGGGGGCGCGTCGCCCTCGGGGAGCGTCCAGAGCGAACCACACCGGCCACGCTGCGGCTCGCCGAGCACCATCGTGAGCAGGCCCTCCACGTTCTGCTGGGCGCCGCCGTCGCAGGGATGGGTGACGAGGACGCTGCCGAAGCCGCGCGCCCGGAAGAGGGCGGCGGAGGAAGAGAGAGCGTCGGAGCTGATGTGTCCCTTGCCGAGGACCCGCGCCAGGGGCGTGGCGGCGGTCCAGGCGAGGCCGTCGGTGGCCCAGTGGTCCACCCGCTCGATGGGGATCGTGGCGAACGGCCGGTCGAGCATCACCTGCGCGGCGGCGCTGCGGGAGCGTTGTTGGGCGTCGAACGTGGCCAAGACCGGCTTTCCGGTCGAGACGAGGTCGTCCGCCTCGGCCCAGGTCAGGTCGGCAACGGCGCCGGGCGGCGGCTGGAGATCGTCCACCGCGGGGAGGAAGAACGAGCTCCGCGGCCAGGGAACGGGGTCGTTGAGCGTCACGTCGATCATCGTGAGCGGCACCAGCACCCACACCCAGCGCTGTCGCATGGCGATCGCGCCGAGCGCCGCCACCGCCACCGTGGTGACCGCCAAGAACCGCACCGGGAAGTTCAACGGCTCCGCGAACCAGGAGAGGACGTGGTTCACCGGCGAGAGCGGGAGGATCCAGCGAATCCTTCCGCCGTAGACCAGCGTGTTGCCGAGCGCGAACATCACCCCGACCGCCGCCACCGCCAGCCACGGGAGCGCCCGGCGGCGATCGGCGCGGAGCGCGGCGATCGCGAGGAGGATGGCGCCGAACCCGAGGTACCGTCCGCCCAGGTACGCTTCGAGCCGGGCGTGCGGGTCGTTGGAGAGCTGCAGGTCCGGCGTGAAGAGCTCCAGGGGCTTCAGCGAGCTCACCGCGTAGGAGTCCTTGGGGTAGCCGCTCTGCATGTAGGTGAAGAAGCTGCCCGCCGCGTGCGCGGCGCCCGGGTCGTACGTATGCGCGAAGGTACGTACAACCGGCACCACGATCACCAGCCCGAGCGCAGCCGCGCCGGCGTACCCGAGGAGGAGGCGGCGCTCCAGCTTCAGCGTGGCGAGCGCGTAGGTGGCCACGGCCGCGGCGAGGAAGAAGCCATGGTAGAAGCAGGAGAGCGTGGCGGCGGCGAGGGCGAGGCCGAGGAGCACGAAGTCCTTCGGGGCCTGGCGCGAGCGGGCGCGGACCCCGAGCGCGAGGCCGAGCGGAATCCACCACCACAGGCGGAGCTCGCCGACGCCGGCGTGGAGCGTGAAGGCCGTGAACGCGCTGACCTGGGCGAGGGCGCCCGCGGCCAACGCGCCCGACTTCCGCTCGCTGAGCAGCCAGCCGAGCCACCCGGCGCAGACGCCCACGAGCACCACATGGAGCAGCGCGAGGAGGTTGGCCGCGAGGATGGGCGGCAAGGGCGTCCACGCGGTGAGCAGCCCGTTGGCGAGCTCGATGGGGTAGAGGTCGATCCCGTTCGGGAAATTGATGAGGGCGGTGTGGAGGCCGGCTGCACCGCTGCGCCATTCCGCCTGCATCCACCAGAGGTTCCACACGTGCTTGAGCGCGTCCCCGTTGGGGGAGCCGAGCGCCGCGCTCCCCGGGCGCAATGCCATCGGCCAGGTGACGAACACCGCGAGCAGGAGCGACTGGGCGGCGAGGAGGGCCCGGGGCACACCCCAGGATAACCCCTTGACCCCTCCTGGCGAAGCCACGAAGATTGGGAGGATGCTGCCCTTCTCCCTCGCCAGCAAGCTCCTCGACGGCCTCGGCCTCACCGGCGGCTACCGCCTCGGCTCCACCCAGGCCGACCTCAACCACGAAGGGCTCCGGCCCGCCGTGCAAGTCTGGGAGGACGGGCGACGCACCAGCTGGCGCCGCGACGAGTTCGAGTGGTGGTACTTCGACGCCCACTTCGAGGACGGCTCGATGGCCGTGGGCACCTACGCGCTCACCTGGAAGGAGAACGACTTCGTCTTCATGGTGCGCATGGGGATCACCGGCGCCGACGGCACCACCCACAAGAAGGTGGTGGAGCTCCGGAAGGACGAGTGCCACTTTCTACGGGGCGAATGTTCGGCCGTGATGGGCCCCCACCGGCTGGAGGGCGATGGCACCCGCTACCGCATCGTCGCGGATCCGGCCGCCACCGGCGGCCTCGGCTGGGACCTCACGCTGGAGCGCCGGGTGGCGCCCTACCGCCCGGCCTCGGGGGTGATCTACGGAGGGCAGCACTACTTCGCCTGGGTCAACGCGGTGCCCGACGGAGCGATCTCCGGCACCCTCACCTACGGCGGGCGGACGGTGCACGTGCGGGGCACCGGGTACCACGACCACAACTGGGGCGACACCGCCATGAACCAGACGATGAGCGGCTGGGTATGGGGCCGGGTGAAGGTGGGGGACTACGCGGTGGTCGCCGCGAACGTCGTCGGCCAGCCCCGCTTCGGCGACCCGCCGGTGCCGCTGATGCTGGTCACCCACCCCGATGGCGTGGTGGTGGACGCGTTCGGCGGCGATGTGACGGTGGAGCAGCGCGACGTCTACCGGCACCCCGACCCCCAGAACCGGGAGGACGACCTCCCGCGCACGGTGCGGTTCACCGCCCGGGAGGGCAACCTCACCGCGTCATTGGAGTTCCGTGCCGGCAAGCTGGTGGAGTCGCTGGACCTCGTGCACGCGAAGGAGGTGGGCGCCCACCCGTGGCAGATGGCCCTCGCGGACGTGGCGGGGCTCACCCCGTGGTACACCCGGGTGCTCGCCGAGTGTACCTTCACCCTGGGAAATGAGGCGCCGGTCACCGCGACCGGGACGTTGGAGTATATGGACTTCAGCTGAGGGCGGCGTACTCCCGAATCGTCGTCAGCACGCTCTGCAGCCGCTCTGCCGTCTCCGCCCACCCGGCTCCGCCCGCCGCGACCCCGCCGAGCACGAACTCGGTGGTCTCCAGCACGCTGGTCCACTCGCGCACCGAGCCGCCGTGTTTGCGTGCTTCGGTGAACCTCCCGCGGAACGTGGCGGCGGCGGTGGGCGAGAGCTTCCCTGCGGACGCCGCGGCGTAGAACTCCAGCTCGACGGGGGCGACGTGGATCCAGAAATCACGAGCGTTGGCGGCGGCGCTCACGGCGTCCCGGTGCGCCGCTTCCAGGAGCTTCGCCGGCACGGGCTCCCGGGAGGCCGCGTACGCCGCCACGAGGTTCATGCGAGGGTAGAACCGGTTGTCGGTGGGCGCCGGGGCAACGAGCGCCGCTTCGTAGGCCGACTTCATCTTCGCGAGGTTTTCCGACGCGTCCGAGCCGACCTTCTGGTCGACGAGCACCAGCCGCTTGGAGGCGGAGCCGATCATGCTCCAGACCTCCATCGAGGGGCGCCGTTCGCGGATGCCCTCCAGCTCCCGGAGCCCAACCCGGATCGCCTCGCGCGCCCGCTCGGCGTCCGCCTCGGTCGGCGCCTCGACGGCGTCGAAGTCGCTCCAGCCGAGGCGCACCTCCAGGTTTGCGGCCTGCTCCTCGGCCACGCCGCTCGCCGAGCCATCGGGGGACTTCGCCGCCGCGTGGTACCACTCGTGGGCACGGCGGAGCGGCTCGACCTTCCGCCTGTTGCCCTTCGGTTGGGTGTCGTCCACCTTGGTCGCGGCCCACGCCCGCGCGAAGGCCTCGGCCACCCGGCCCTGTCGCCCCCAGTCTGCCCCGTGTCGGGCCTCCAGGTACTCCAGGAGGTCCACGGTGCCGGCGCGCAGCCCGGCGGTGACGCTGTCGAGGAGCACGACGAGCGCCTCGGCGGTGGCGAGCTCACCGGCCTCCTGGCTCGGGAGCGGCTTCTTCGCCTCCGTGCCGTCGGTGAGGGTCCAGTCGGGGTCGCCGTAGCATTGGTACGCCGCCCAGGTGTTCCCCCCGAGGCGGTGCGCCTCGTCCCGCGCGTCGCCGACGGCCACGGCAAACCGCTTCCCCGCGAGCAGCCGCTCGTAGAACACCCGGGCGAAGGTGGAGGCCGCGACGTCGTCCACCGCCCAGCCGGCGGCGACCACGCAGCGTACGCCGAGCTGGATGAGCGCCGCGGCGACGCCCGACGCGAACGTCGGGTGGTCGACCTGGGCCTTCCGGGCTGCCTCCGTCCGCCGTCCGCTCCGGGTGGCCGCGAGCGAGCCCAGGTGGCAGCAGTTCACGAAGACCAACTCCGGCACATGCCGCATCGCCTGGATCTCGTTTGCGCCGAGGAAGACCCCATCGGAGAGCACGACGCCGTTTGGGTGTTCGCCGTGGCCGGCGATGTGCACCACCCGCCACGTGCGGGCGAGGAGCTCACGGATGATGTCGGCCGCCACGGGACCGTCTCCGGGGCTCTCGCCCACCAGCACGGACGGGGCGCCGATTCGCCCCGAGCTACGGACGGCACGCTCGACGGTGCGCGCCTCATTGAGCGCCGCCGGGAGCGGCGGGTACCTGCGGTCGTCCACGCGAGGGTCGCCGACGATGAGGATGCCGGCATCGCGGGTCGCGTCGTCGGGACGCACCCGGTACTGCTCGGTTCGAAGGCGCCGAATAAGGCGCGTGCGCACGGACCAGGGGTCGTCGTCGGGGTCGTCCGTCCGGAGCGGGCGAGTGTCGAGAATCTCCCAGGGCACGGCGCCGGTCACCGCGTCCACCTCCAGCACCAGCTCGCTGCTCCCCGCCAGGTACGCCTCAAGGTCCGTGGGGACGAGGAGATGGAAGAGCGCGCGGGCGAAGTCGGAGGCAGTGCCCGCCGTGGACGCGCGGGTGACCAGGCTCTGGACGAGGTGGGGCTGGGGGCTGGTGGCCCGGACCTCGGTGCGAGCGCGACGGCTGTCGACCGAGAATTCGAACTCCGGACGATCGCCGCCCTCGGTGCCCTTCCGGCAGGTCACGCGAATGAGGTCCGACGAGGTGCCCCGGTAGCCGCCCTCGGCGGGCCGTGACGCGGCGCCCTTGCCGACCTCCACGGTCGGCGCCACGCGGAAGCTGGCGGGGGAAGCCTCACCGAGCGCACGGAGCTCGGTCCACGCCTCGCAGGCGCGGTTGTGGTAGACCTCCACCAGGATGAGCCGCTCCACCGCGGGCCATCGGCCCGCGGCAGCGCCACGGCGCGAATGACGGATCTCGAGGTTGGCCTGGGACACACCCCGGGCGATCGCCACCGCGGCCTGCCCCGGCGAGATGCCTACACCGCCGCTGCCGAGGAGCGTGGCACAGAGCTCCAGCGGCCGGACCGGATCGCCGTCCTCCGCCAGCCGTTGGCTGAGCTTGAGCACCCCGCAGCGAACGCTCTCCTGGAGATCGGGCACGAAGAGCGACCCTTCCAGCCCGAGGCCCACGATCAACACCGAGCGCTCGTCGGCCTGATGGGCGCCGCGGACGAACACGGCCGCCGTCTTGGTCGGGCCCGGGTAGGTCCCCGCCTTCAGCGAGCGCCCGAGCTCGCCGTCCATCAGCTTGTCGACGAAGCCCTCGGTGCCGGTGAGGCGCGACGACAGGTAGTGCCCGAGGAGGAGCGGCTGGTTCACGGAGGCGAGGCTAGCGTTGCGCACGGCCAGGTCGAGACGTCGACCGAGCGAGGCGCCGCCGCCGCCGCCGGCGCCGCCGCGACGCGGACCGTCCGCACCCGCCGGGGGCGACGGCGGGGGGCCGCTCGTGGACTCCCGACCCGGGCGCGAGCTGGTCTGTGCCGGTAGCGCGCCAGCAGGCACCTCGTCGAGCCGAGCGGTCGTCCCCCGCTCCAGCAGCTCCTCGTAGGCCGGGAACGCGCTGGAGTCGGCCGCGAGGAAGCTGTGCGGCGCAGCGGTGATCCACGCAGGCACGCCGGGCAGCCGCGCCCGGGCGTGGGTGACGCGCCCGTCGCCAGCTGAGGTGTCGAGGTAGTGGAACTCCTGGGAGCCCGCCTCCGTCGGGTCCCGGATTCCCTCCGCGGTCGCGGGCGCCGAGCCCAGCACCATCACCACGCCGCCCGGGGGCGCGCCGAGCCCCTCGGTGAGCTGGGCGTCGAGGCGGCGCCGGAGCGCCACGGCCGCCTTGAGGGCCGCGGCGGAGGGGATGCCCCAGCGCCCAGCCTCCCAGCGGTGCCACGCGCTCAACCCTTGGGCGGCGGCGGCGTCCGCCTCGGCGAGCGCCTGCCACTTCGCGACCGAGTCGAGCTGGTCGGGGAGGTCGGCCTGGAGTTGGAGGAACCCGGGCATGTCCGCGAGGATCTGCCGGGCCTCCGCGCCGCGGAGCGGCGCACCGAGCGCGCCGAGCAGGTTCCCGAGGTCGTCGTCGCCGCTGAGCACCTGCATCGGCGTGTACGTCCCCTGGTTCGGCGTGCCGAGCATGAGCACGCGGGAGCCGTCGCGTTTCCAGATGGACGCCCAGAGCTTCGGGTGGTCGAGCGCCAGCGTGCGCACCACGAGCCCGCCCATGGAGTGAGCCACGAAGCGGACGGGCTGATCGGCCGGCCGGTTGGCCAGGCGCTCCGCCACCCGCTTCGCCAGGTCTTTTGCCGACGCTTCGATCGGGAGGCGCCAGTCGTACGGCACGGTCACCACGTCGTGGGTCCGGAGGAGGTGGGCCTCGAGCCCCGCGTAGAACAGCGGCAAAGCATGCCCGACCTGCACGTCGTCGGCGCCCATCGCGAGCCGATCGAAGCCGCCAAGGAG
The DNA here is from genome assembly GCA_903921785.1 of uncultured Pseudomonadota bacterium. GTDB lineage: Bacteria > Myxococcota_A > UBA796 > UBA796 > SXON01 > SXON01. Next base: position 5,596 of record CAIXRH010000029.1, on the reverse strand, counting down.
CCCCGGACCGATCCACACCAGCCCATCCCCCTGGGTGAGCTCCGCGCCGAGGATCCCCGGGAGGAGGAACACCAGCGGGCGCACGCTCACGCGGTCGTCGACCTGCGGCGTGACCCCGCGGCTCCCGGTCGCGGAGCCGCCCTGGTACGACTGGGGACCGATGGGCGTCCACCCGGTCGGCTTCGGCTCGATGAGCACGTCCACGATGGCGCCCGCCGTGTAGTCGTTGGCGAAGTAGCGGAAGTGGTCCACGTCGCCGCCGCGGTCGAGCACGAAGGTGGCGGTCTGCGTCCGCGGGACACCGCCGTACATCGAGCTGGTGTGCACCACGAGGTCGTTGTCGGTCCAGAAGAGCGCGTCGGCGGTGAGGGTCTTGGCCCAGGACGACACGGAGTCCCCCTGAATGTCGCCGGCGACGACCCGCAGCTCGCTCTCCACCGGCCTCGTCGCCCCGTGCAGCCAGCGGATGAGCGGGCTGTCGGGGACCATCGCGGCGAGGCCGGGGAACACGGACGGGTCCAGGCGCTCCTTGGCCACGCCGGCGAGGAAGTCTACGAGGCTCGGGAGCACCGGGACGCCCGCGGCCTGCATGCCCCACTTGAGGATCGACAGGTACGCGTCGAGGCGGCCGCTGGCGAGCAGCGTGCCCCGCGCCGGGCACGCCACCCGCACCACCTTCTCGATGGTCAGCGCCTTTTTGCGGATCGCATCGACGAGCTGCGGGTACAACGCCGAATCCGGGTCCGTCTTGGGGAGCCCCGTCCCCGCCTCGGGGGCCGCGGCCCGGACGAGCACCTCGGCCACGAGCCCGCCGCGCGAATGCGTGATGAGGTGCACCGTCGCGCCCTTGTCACACCCGTTGACGAAGGCGAGCGCGTTCTGCACCGGGCTCCGCCCGACCGTCGCGTGCTGAAACCCGTAGACCCGGGACTCGAAGTGGGTGAACAGCTGCGCCACCCGGTCTGGGTGCTCACTCCACAACTTCCCGTAGCCCCCTTCGATCGACGAGAAGGTGCCGTGGATGAACACCAGGCTCGTCTTCCCGCCCCCGGGAACCTGGGCGACCTTGTCCAACTTTTCCAAATGGGTGCGATCGAGCTGGAACACCTGATCCTGGTCCGGGTCGATCTTGCGCTTGATCGCCGCCGAGGTGAACTTCACCGCGACGACCTTCAGTCCCGACAGTACGACGCCCCCTATGGCCTCCAGGACCCCCCGGGATGCAGGCCCGGCCTGCCCACCCCAGGACAGCGTCTCGCCGACGACGACCTCGTTGTCCTTCACCGCGCCGCCGGCCCCCCGCGACGTCGACTTCGGCTGCCCCGCGGTCAGCAACAACCGCGCCGTCTCCGGGTGCAGCACCAGCTCCGGCCCGTTCTCGATCTGGAGCTTGACGACGTCCACCCCCGGCGTGGCGGAGAGCGACACCGGCCCGCCCATCGCCCGGGACCGCCCGATGCGAACGCCACCGTCGGCCTCCATTGTGCCGTTGACCTTGAACACGATGGGCGCGTTGCTCATGTTGCCTCCGCGCGCCGAGCATCTCAGGAACACGGAGCTAGTACAAGCCCGTGGGCGACGATCAGCGCCCCGCCGGCCTTGGCGGCGGGGTGAACACCTGCGGCCGCGTGTCGCAGCTCCAACGGTAGAACCCCCCGTTTCCGGGCCGAACCGCCACCCGCTCCCAGCAGTCCCCCACCTTCGCGGTGAGGCTGTCAGTCTCGCCGAGCACACTCGCGCCGGGCGCGTCGTCGCGGGTCGGGCCTTCCCGGGGGTAGAGCACCGCGTAGAGGCTGCCACCGTCGTCCAGACGGGAGCGGCAGCAGTCGGGCTCCCAGGTGCAGCGGTGGTAGTCGCGGAGGCCGGCGAGCATGAACCACGGGCGGGAGGCGGCGTAGTCCACGATCACCGCGTCTTCGGGGAGAGAAGCGGCGAGATCGGCGCGGGTGGCGGCCCAGTCGCGGGCCTCGGGTCCGGCCCAACTGTCGCTGTCCCGCGAAGGGGGCGCGCGTAGCCCTGGCGCGAGCGTCCGCCACGGCGACGTCGGCGCCAACCCCGCCACCAACCCCACCGCCACGACCGCGGCCGGCCCCCCCAACCGCGCGACGCCCGCGGCCACCAGCGGCGGCAAAAGCACCACGAGCGCCAGGAAGTACCGATGCTGGAAGTGCAGGTGCAAGGTGCTGACCAGCACGGGCGTCATCGGCACGACCACCAGCGGCAAAAGCACGTCCCGCCACCGCCGTTCCCCCCACGGCCGCAGCAGCACCAGCGCCGGCAAAAGCAGGACCGCCCCCAACCAGAGCGGCGACGTCGACGGAAGCTCCATGGACAACCCGCCCCACGCCGCCTCCTCCAACCACCCCCGATCCGTGGGAGCCTGGACCCCGGTGGCCACCCGCAGCAGCGTCCCCGGGAGCGTGAGCAGCGAGGCCCCGGGCGTCCACCCGTCCAGCGACATGCTGGGGTCGACCGTGAAGCCCAGGGGAACGCGGGCGGTGATCGCCTCGATCGAGCCGATCGGCAGGTTGAGCCTCGCGAGCCCCAGGTTCACGACCGGGAGCGCGGCCAGGAGGCCCGCGGCCGCCGCCACGCCGGCGCGGCTCCGCTTCAACAACGAAAAGAGGACGCCCACGCCGATGAACGCCACGGCGACCGGCACCTGCTTCGGGTCCGCGGCGAAGACCCCGGCGGCGGCGACGGCGAGCGGCACGGCGGCGAGGCTCCGTCCGCGCAAAAGCGCCACGAGCGAGGCGACGCCAGCGAGGTCCAAGGCGGCGATCAGGGCGTACGGAGTGAATTGCCGGCCTGCGTCGGCCACGCCCGGGAGTCGGAGTACGAATACGGTCGCGATGAAACCCGCGGCTCGCCCACCCAGCATCCGGGCCACCCCGTACGCCGCCACCGCCGTGAGCAAGGTCGCCGCCATCGAGAGGTGGAGTCCGGCGGCCGCCAGGCCGTCCGCGTCCGGCGAGAACAGGCTCGCGAGCCACGGAAACGCCGGGTAGCGGTCCATCGAGTAGAGGCTGCGGTTGCCGGTCTCCACGGCTACGGCGCTGAGGTAGGTGACGTCGGAGTCGGGCCCCATCGGGGAGCCCCACGGCGAGATCGTGGCCCACATGGTACGCATGGCGCCGACGTGCATCGTGAGCGCAACGAGCACGATCCAAAAATCGCCAATCGGAGAGCGGGCCAGGCCGCCCACCCGCACCCCCCAGTCCGGCCAGCTCCGTTGGTTCATCGCGTCGAGCCAGGCCGCGACGCGGCGCAACCTCGGCCCCCCCTGCCGCGGGGCGCTCCCCCAGCGAATCCCCGCCCCGATCGCGGAGATCACCCCCGCCATCCCCCACGCGACGAGCTCCCAGTCGCGGGGCGCGAAGGCGGAGGAGAGGCTGCTCATCGCGGTGGAGCGTAGCACCGGCGGGCCTGGCCCGGTGGCGGCGCGTCCGCCTCCTCCGACCGGAGCGGAGCGGGGTCCAGGGGCTGGAGGTCGTGCCCCGCCCTTCCCCCCGGCCGGCGTCGGCGGTCGAGGCGCCGCCGTCCGCGAGCCGCGCGGGGCGGGCGCCGTCGGCCTCGCGCGCTTGATCCCGCCCGGCTAAGGCGCCTGACTCGGAGGTCTCATGAAGCGGATCGGTCACTGGCTCGACGGCGAAGAGGTGGCGGGAACGTCGGGCAAGAGCGGTCCGGTCTACGACCCGGCCGTGGGGCACGTGCAGGCGCAGGTCGCGTTCGCGTCGCTCGACGAGGTGGACGCCGCCGTGGCCTCGGCCGCGCGCGCCGGGAAGTCCTGGAGCCAGTCGTCGTTGTCGCGGCGCGCCGAGATTCTCTTCAAGTTCCGCGAGCTGCTCGACCATCACAAGGCCGACCTCGCGAAGGTGCTCACCAGCGAGCACGGCAAGGTGCTCTCCGACGCGATGGGGGAGATCTCCCGCGGCCTGGAGAACGTCGAGTTCGCCTGTGGAATCCCCCACCTGCTCAAGGGCGAGTACTCCGAGCAGGCCGCCACGGGGGTGGACGTGTACTCCATCCACCAGCCCCTCGGCGTGGTGGCGGGGATCACCCCGTTCAACTTCCCGGCGATGGTGCCCATCTGGATGCTCGCCAACGCGATCGCGTGCGGCAACACCTTCGTGCTCAAGCCCAGCGAGAAGGACCCTTCGTCCTCGCTGTTCCTCGCGCGCCTGCTCAAGCAGGCCGGCCTGCCGGACGGCGTGCTCAACGTCATCAACGGCGACAAGCTGGTGGTGGACCGGCTCATCGAGCACCCGGAGGTCCGGGCGCTCTCCTTCGTCGGCTCCACGCCGATCGCAAAGTACATCTACGAGAATGGCACGCGCCAGGGCAAGCGGGTGCAGGCGCTCGGCGGCGCGAAGAACCACATGGTGGTGCTGCCGGACGCCGACGTGGCCATGGCGGCCGACGCCGCGGTCTCCGCCGCCTACGGCTCGGCCGGTGAGCGCTGCATGGCGATCTCCCTCGTCGTCGCGGTCGGCGGCGTGGCCGATCCCCTCGTGGCCGCGATCGAAGCCCGGTTGGACCGCATCAAGGTCGGCCCTGGCACGGAGGCCCACAACGAGATGGGCCCGCTCATCACCCGCGAACACCGCGACCGCGTCGCCTCGTACCTGGAGGGCGCACCTCGCGAAGGCGCCACCGTGGTCCGCGACGGCCGGCAGCACGGCATCCCCGGCGACGGGTTCTTCCTCGGCGTGAGCCTGGTGGACCACGTCAAGCCCGGCACCCGGATGTACACCGACGAGATCTTCGGGCCCGTGCTCGGGGTCGTGCGGGTCGACACCTACGAAGCGGCGCTCGCGCTCATCAACAGCCACGAGTTCGGCAACGGCACGGCGATCTTCACCCGCGACGGCGGCGCCGCACGGCGCTTCCAGAAGGAGGTCGACGTGGGGATGGTGGGGATCAACGTGCCGATCCCGGTGCCCGTCTCGTACTACTCCTTCGGCGGCTGGCGCGCGTCCCTCTTCGGGGACCACCACATGTACGGCCCCGAGGGCGTGAAGTTCTTCACCCGCACCAAGGTGGTCACCAGCCGCTGGCCGGACCCGTCCACCTCCAAGATCGACCTCGGGTTCCCCCGAAACCGCTGAGGGCAGGCGCCGTCCGTGAGGCCGCTGCGGCGCCTCGCGGACGGCGCTGCGCGCGCTGCCGCCGGGGTTCGCGCACGCTGCGGCGTTCCGTCGCGGGCTCGTCAAAAACTTGTGCGCGTGGACTCGCGGCGCCGCTATGGTTGGGCCGTGTTCGTGCTCCTCGCCGGGCTCGCCTTCGCCGGGCCGCCCACCCCCTCCCTCGATCTCCCCGCCTCCGAAGCGCCGTCCTCCTGGGCCGACGCCCTGGACGCCGCCGGCCTCTCCCGCGGCGCCGGCGGGGTCGTGGTGGAGGTCCGCGGGGAGGTCTGGGCGCTGACGTTCGCCGCAGGCGGCGGGGTCCGCACGGCCACGGTCGCGGCACCCCACACCGAGGCGGAGCGGGAGCGCGTGGCGATCGTGGCGGCGAGCCTGCTGCGGTCGGGGCCGACCGTCCGGGCGGTCGTGCTCCCGGAAGCGGCCGGGGGAGCCGGCGCCGGCGACGTACCCGC
>CAIXRH010000028.1 GCA_903921785.1 uncultured Pseudomonadota bacterium | reverse complement strand
GTCGCCGCCGGCCGCGGGCGGGTCGTGCGCCTCGCGGGCGCCCCGGGATCCGGCCAGGCGTGGTTGGCCCGGCTCGCGCGTGAAGCCGCCGGTCGGCGGGGCCTGGTGTGCGTGGCCACGGACGATCCCGACGCGGCGCGGCGTGCGGCCGCCCGCGTAGCCGCGGGTGAGGCCTGCCTGGTGATCACCCAGGCCGAACTCGCTGCGGACGAGACGATCCTCCTCGCGCCGCTCGGCGTCGCCGACCTCCGCCGCTCGATCTTCGCCGTCGCCGCCGCCACGCCCGACCTCGCCGCCGCCGCCGAGCGCTTGCGCGCTTGGAGCGGCGGCCACGTCGACCTCATCGAGACCGCCCTCGCCACCGGTGTCGTCGACGGCTGCTTCGACCTCTCGCGCGTCGCCCCACCCGACCTCGCGCCCTGGCTCGACGGCCTCGACCTCGACGCCGAGTCGGTCGCCCAGGCGCTCGCGGTGCTCCCCACCGCTTGCCCCGCTTCGGACGTGGAGGCGGTCGCGGCCGCCCCCGCCCCCGAGACCCTGCCGCTGCTCGAACAGCGCGGGCTCGCCGAGCGGGTGGGCAACCGCTGGCTGCTCGCGGCGGAGTGTTTCCGCGGGCCGCTCTGCGACCGCGCGATCGACCTCGATGGGCTCCGGGAGCGCGCCGCCAGCGTCGTGGGCATCCGGGTGGAGGACGATCCGGTCCTCCGCGAGGCGCGGGCGCACGTGGAGGCGGGGCGGCTGGAGGCGGCGATCCACACCCTCGTGGACGTGGTGGACGCCGTCGCCCAGCCCGACCGCACCACGGCCGAGCGCCGACTGCTCCTCGCCGCGCTCCACTGGACGCTCCGGGACACCGTGGGCGCAGCCCGGCAATGGCGTGCCGTTCGCCGGGAAGCGCTCGATCCCCGCCTCCGCGCCCGCGCGTCGATCGGCCTCGGGGCGCTCCACCTGCAGGCGGGCGAGCTCGATCCCGCGCTCGACGCCCTGCACCACGCCCTCACCGACGCCGACCTTGCCCACGACGCCCGCATCGCCGCGTTGGCGAGCATGAACCTCGCCGAAGCGCGGGCGCTCCGCGGCCAGCTCCCCGACGCGCTCCGGGCCGGGCGCCGCGCCCGCGAGGAGGCCCGCGCGCTGCGCGACAGCGCGTTGGAGGCGAAGACCGCCCGCGCGCTCGGGCAGGTGCTCGCGGACATGGGGATGTACGCCGAGGCGGAGGCGACGTTGGCGGACGCGTCCGCCCTGGCCCGCGCCACCGGCCTCGACGAAGAGCGCCTCGCCGCCCACGCGCTTCGCGCCCAGGTGGCGCTCGACGCCCGCCCGGGCGACCGCACCGCCGCCGCCGTCGCGCTCGACCGCCTGTTCACCACCCGCCCCGGCATGCCCGACCCCGAGGGGTTCGGCGCCCTAGCCGCGGCGATCCGCGCCGAGGCCCAGGCCCGCCTCGGGGAGACGACCCGGTCGTGGGATGCCCTGCGGATCGCCGAGCAGGCGGGCGTTGCCCCGGCGATGGCCGTTCGGGTGCGCCTCCGCAGCGCCCGCGCCCTGGTGAGCCTGGGCGCCGCCGATCGGGCGCGCGAGGAGCTCCGCCGCGCGGTCGCCGACGCGACCACCGCCGGCTTCGTGCTCGCGGCCTGGCGCGCCCGCTGCGACCTCGCCCGGCTCGACGGCGCCGCCCTCCCCGAGCCCGGCGCCCTCCTCGACGGGCTCGACGACGCGCAGCGGAAGGCGCTCCTGCCCGGGTAGTCCCGTCCCCGATCGTGCGATTCCCCCGGCACCCCCCTGTTGGTTTTTCCACGGTGGGGCCCGAAAAGGGCGCCTGGGGGGCCTCTCGTCGCGGCACGCCGTGTGCAAGAGAGCTCTGCTTGGGAGCACTCCCATGCGACGTAACGAACCCGTCAGCAAGATCATGACCCACGCACCGCTCTCTGTGCAGCGGGGGGAGTCCATCCTCCGGGTCCGGCGGCTCTTTGGGGAAGCGGGGCTGCACCACCTCCCCGTGGTCGAGGGCAAGCGGCTGGTGGGGATGATCTCGTCCAACTCGCTGGCCCAGCGGATCTGGGGCACCTCCGACCCCCGCGCCGCGGACGCACTCCTGGAGCACAACACGCGGCTCGAGGACGTGATGACCCGCAACCCCATCGCGGTGGACGTGCACCAGACCGTGCGGGAAGCCGCCCGGGTGATGTCCCAGGGGGCGCTCTACGCCGTGCCGGTGACCAACCAGGGGGAGCTGGTGGGCATCGTCTCGTCCACCGATCTCATCCGGTACCTGCTGGAGCAGTACTGATCCCCGGCAGGTGATAAGGCCCGCCCGTGCTCTGGCTCGTCCTCCTCGCGTGCTCCTCGTCTCCGCCCGATCTCGGCGTCTACAAGTCCGGCGCCAACGCGATCGTGAAGGGCTCCTATACCCAGCCGGTGAAGCTGTGGGGTCCGGAGGGCACCGTCACCCGCGTGCCCACCCCGGGGCCCAACGGCACCACCCTCCTCGGCGCCAGCGGCCCGCTGTGGGTCGTGGAGAAGGACGCGGAGAAGCCCACCAAGGGGGCCCCCGTGCCCGCGGCGATCGTGGAGCGGGCCGGGTTCCGGCTCCGCGATGTCCTCGGTACGCACTCCGGAGAGGAGATCGATCCTGCTCGGAGCGCGGGCGTCGCCCTGCGCAGCGTGGTGAAGATGCGGCGGAAGCTCGCGCCGCCGGTGTACCTCGCGGTGGCCACGTTCGGGCAGCACGGCATCCCCGGCCCCAACGGGCGCTCGCCCGTGACCAGCCCGGAAGATTGTAAGTCCGCCCTCGCCGTGCTCGACGCCGATGTGGGCAAGACCCTCTCCAGCCTCCCGATCCCCGGCGCCGAGGCCACCTGCGCCGTGCCGGTGCTCATCGGCCCGATCGACCTCGACGGCGACGGTGGAGAGGATGTTCTCGTCGCAGGGCAGGCGGAGAACAAGGGTTTTCGCGCTTGGTTCCACGTGGAACAAAACGGCACCCTCACCGCGGGCCCCACCTCCACCTGGACGGAGATCCCGTGATCGTTCTCGATGGACGGGGCTTGTCCCTCGCCGACCTCGTGGCGGTCGCCCGCGCGGAGGCGCCCACGCAGCTCGGGCCGCACGCCCGTGAGGAGATGGAGCGCAGCCACGGCTGGGTGGTGTCCACCCTCGCCTCCGACGCGCCGATCTACGGCATCAACACCGGCTTCGGCTCGCTCGCCCGCGTGCGCATCCCCGCGGCCGACACCAGCACGCTCTCCCGCAACCTGATGCGGAGCCACGCCGCCGGCGTGGGCGCGCCCTGCCCGGCGGACGTGGTGCGGGCGATGATGCTGCTGCGCGCGAACGCGCTCTCGCGGGGGGCCTCGGGCTGTCGCCCCGCCCTGGTCGAGACGTTGTGCACCATGTTGGCGCGCGGGGTCGTGCCCCGGGTGCCTCGGCAGGGGAGCTGCGGCTCGTCGGGCGACCTTGCGCCCCTGTCGCACCTCGCGCTGGTCGTGTTCGGCGAGGGGGGCGAGGTGCTCGCCCCCAACGGCACGATCTCGGGCCTCGCGGCGATGGCCGCGGCGGGGATTCCCACCCTGTCGCCGCAGGCGAAGGATGGGTTGGCGATGACCAACGGCGCCCAGCTCACCACGGCGATCACCGCCCTGGCGTTGCACGACGCCGAGGTGCTCGTGCGCAGCGCGGAGCGGGCGGCCGCGATGAGCATCGAGGCGCTGCGGGGCGTGAGCCGTGCGTTCCACCCCGCGGTGCACGCGCTGCGGCCCCACCCGGGGGCCATCGAGAGCGCCGCGCACCTCCGCGAGCTGCTCGCGGGCAGCACGTTGGTGGACTCGCTGCCCGAGAAGGTGCAGGACGCCTACTCGCTGCGGTGTACGCCGGTGGTGCTCGGCGCCGCGCGCGACGTGCTCCGGTACGGCCGTGGCGTCGTCGAGTGCGAGATCAACAGCGTCACCGACAACCCGGTGATGCTGATGGACGAGGCGGTGGAGAACCACGCCTTCTCCGCCGGGCTCTTCCACGGCGAGCCGGTTGGCATCGCCGCCGACTCGATGAAGATCGGCGTGGCCGAGATCGCCTCGCTCTCCGAGCGGCGGCTCTACCGGCTCACCACCGGCTCGTTGTCCTCGCGGCTGCCCCCGGCCCTCGCCGGCGCCGACCGCCCCGACCTCGGGATGCTCGTTCCGCAGACCACCGCCGCGGCGCTCGTCTCCGAGAACAAGTCGCTCGCGTGGCCGATGAGCGTCGACAGCATCCCCACCTGCGAAGACCAGGAAGACCACGTGGCCATGTCCACCACGGCCGCCTGGCGCCTCTGGGAGATCGTGCAGAACAGCCGTCGGGTGGTCGCGGTGGAGCTGCTCTGCGCCGCCCGCGCGCTGCGGCTGCGTCTCGAAGAGGCGCCCGGCGTTCGCCTCGGCGTCGGCGCCGAAGAGGCGATGCCGCTCGTCGAGCAGCTCGCCGGCGGCACCGACGTCGCCGGAGAGGCGATCGAGGCCGTGGCGGCGCACATCGCGCGGGGGAGCTTCGCATGATCCGGCTCAACGGCCATTCCCTCACGGCGAACCAGGTGGCCGCGATCGCCGCCGGGGCGTCCGCCTGCCTGGCGGACGAAGCCCGGCCGGCGATGGAGCGCTCGGCGGCGGCCTACCCCGACCTCGCCAGCGTGCTCACCCACAAGCGCCGGCACCTCGTCGGCGGCAGCGCCGTCAGCGGGGAGGCGCAGGTCCGCTCCTTCGTGCTCGGCCACTGCGCTGGCGTGGGCGATCCGCTGCCCCGCGGGCAGGTCCGCGCGCTCATCGCGTGCCGCGCCAACGTGCTGGCGTCCGGCCACTCGGCGGTCCGGCCCGCGCTGGTGGATGCGCTCTGCGCCCTTCTCGAGGCCGACGTCATCCCGGTGGTGCCCTCGCAGGGCTCGGTGGGCGCGGCGGGCGACCTCGCGCCCCTCGCGCACGTGGCCCGCGTCCTCTGCGGCTTCGGCGGCGAGTGTGAGCTCCCCGACGGCACCCGCGGCCCCTCGCCGTTACCGCCCTTTGTGCCCAACGCAAAAGAGGCATTGGCCCTTATCAACGGCGCCACCCTCACCAGCGCCCTCGCCGCCCTCGCGGTGCACCGCGCCGAGCGGGTGCTCACCGCGGCGACCGACGCGTGCGCGATCACCCTCGCGGTCTCCCGCGCCGACAAGGGGCTGCTCTCCGCCGCCGGCCTGGGCGCCCGCAACCACCGCGGCGCGCTCACCGTCGCCGCGCGGCTCCGGGAAGTGCTCGGTGAACCTGGTCTCGTGGCCCGCGCCCCCGACGCCTTCTCGCTCCGCGCGGCGCCGGCCGTCCTCGGCGCCTGCCGCGACCTGCTCGACTGGGTCGGCGCCACCGTTGTCGACGAGCTCAACGGCGCGTGCGACAACCCCCTGTGGTTCGAGGAAGAAGGCGTGGTGGAAGGAGGAAACTTCCACGGTGCGCCCGTCGCCTTGGCGATGGACGCCCTGCGCATCGCCCTCACCCAGGTCGCCACCCAGAGCGAGCGGCGCACGTTCCGGCTCACCGCCGCGTCGATCACCAAGGACCTCCCGAGCTTCCTGGTGGCGGGCACGGGGCTCAACAGCGGGTTCATGCTCGCGCAGTACACCGCAGCGTCGTTGGCCAGCGAGTGCAAGGGGCTCGCGCACCCCGCGAGCGTCGACAGCATCCCGACCGTGCAGCACTACGAGGATCACGTGAGCATGGGCCCGATCGCCGCCCGCGCCACGCTGCGGGTCTTGGAGAACTGCGCGGACATCGTGGCGATCGAGGCCCTCCTCGCCGCCCAGGCGCTCGACTGGCGGCTGCGCGGCGAGCGCATGGTGGACGGTGAGCTCGTCCGCGGCGAGCCCGAGACCTTCGGCGCCGGCATCCTCGCCCTTCACGCGCGCGTCCGGGCGGTCGTCCCCTTCTGGCACGACGATCACGTGATGCACCCGGTGATCGCGGCGGTGGGTACGTTGGTCCGCGGCGGGCTCGGAGCGGACGAGGCGGTGCCCTGGTGAACCGGGCGGGCGTCGCCCTCCTGCTCGTGCTCGCGGGGTGTGTGCACGAGGGGCCGAGTGTGGCACCTTCGAGCGGGATCACCATGCCCCGCGGGTGGTGGACGCGGCCGGCGATCGTGGACGCACCCTTGGCCCAGCTCGTGCGGGTGAACGTGCGCGGGATGCCGTGGCGGATGGCCGCGCAGCGGCTCGGCTTCCCGGGCGACGGCTTCGGGACCGACACCTGGGGCCCATTCTCGGTGATGAAGCACGACACCAACGGCGAGGCCGACTTCGCGGTGTACCTCGATGAAGGCGCCGAAACGACCTACGGCGTGATCGTGCGCGGGAAGTCCGCCCCGGCCGAGAACGTGCTCGGCACGCTCACCGAGGCGGCCCGTCGCGCGGAACACGGGGACACCTGGGACCTGTACCTCGACGGCGAGTCCACCGTGCTCGTCTCCGAGGTGCGCCCCGCCACGGAGATCGGCTGCGCCGGCGAGATGGCCGCGCTCACCTGCTGGGCGGCGGTCTACGGCCCCGAGAACGATCCGCGCGCGTTCCCGTCGATCCGCAGCAACGAGAACGCGATCTTCCAACGCCGGGTTCGTGTGCGCTGAGCGATGACGCCGGCCCGCGGTCCGCTGTCCGCCGTCTCCGCCGCGTTACCCAGCGACGCTGGAGCTTCCCGGATGCGCCTGACCGCCCTCGTCCTGCTCATTGGCTGTGCCACGACCCCCACCGACTCCGCCGAACCCGGCGACTCCGTGGCGGACACCGCCGATACTTCGGCAGAGGACGCGGTCCCCACCTGGAGCCTCGCCTGGGCGGACGACGGGGTCACCCTGAGCGTCACCGGCGCCAGCGGCCCGTTCACGCTCGGGCTCATCGAGCAGATCAGCGGCGGGTGGGCCGGCGAAGACGGCCTCGTGGGCCCCGCGGGCGACGGTCGCGGCGGCGAGTACGACTTCATCCACAACGCGATGGACGACGGGATGACCCTCGCGGCGGTCACCAACCCCGACGCCGTCGTCGTCAACACCTCCACGTTGGTGAGCCCGGCCTTGGCGGGTCAAGGCCACGTCGCGGCGATGCTGGTGCTCGGCGACCGCTGCTGGGAGCAGAACGACGTGGACGGCGAGTACGACTGCAACACCGCCCTGTAGGCCATCGCCTTACGATCAGGCTTGATCTCGTGAACGGCTCCCCTTCTCCCTACGGGAAAAGGTGGTGCGAAGCGCCGGATTAGGGGGCTCACGGCGCCCCAGCAGCCGTAGAAGTACGCCAACCGACTGGCGGCGCCCGACCGCCCTTCCCCCCGGCCAACGCCGCGGTCGAGGAGCCGCCGCCGTGAGAATGGCTCCGCGGGCGCACACCGCCGCCGCGGCGTCCTCCCCGCTCCCGCGGCCCCACCGCCCGTCGAGCCCTTCTCGCCGACCGCCGTTCCTCGACCGCCGACGGGTCCGGGGGGCAAGCCGATGAAGCGCCGCCGGCCCTTCGACACGCTCGTCGGTGCCGAGCCCGGGCGACCGCGCGACCCCGCGTTTCTGCGGCTATTGTGGAGCATGCGCCTCCCCCGCACCGCCGCGCTCGGCCTCCTCCTCGCCGCCTGCGCCACCGAAACCACCCCGACGGCCACCGACACGGCCCCCGCCGACACCGCGGTCGACACCGCCATGGACACCGGGGACTCCGCGGACTCCGCCGAGACCGGCGACAGCACCCCGCCGAACCAGGCGCCGGGCGCCCCGCTCATCGCGATCACCCCCGCGGTGCCCGCGCCGGGCGTCGCCTTCGCCGTCAGCGTCACCACCCCCTCCGTGGACCCCGACGGCGACCCGGTCACCTACCGCTACAGTTGGACCGTGGACGGCGCCGACGCGGCACTGGACACCGACACCGTCCCCGCCGAGCGCGCCACCCTCGGCTCGGTCTGGCAGGCGACGGTCACCCCGAACGACGGCACGGTCGACGGGCCGGCGGCCACTGCAACCGCGACAGTCGGCAACGCGCCCCCGACGGCGTTCTCCATCGAGCTCACGCCCACGGAGCCCGTGGAGGGCGATACGTTGTCGCTGGCGATCACCCCGGAGTCGGTCGATCCCGACGGCGATCCGGTCACCACGACGATCACCTGGGAGAAGAACGGCGCGGAGGTGTCCTGGTTCGCCGGGCTCACCACCATCGAGGGAAAGTGGGTGGGGGACCAGGACGAATTCAAGGTCATCGTGAGTGTCACGGACGGATTGCATGATCCCGAGGTCCACGAAGCGTCGGTCACCGCACACTACACCTGCGCCAGCCCGCCCCCCGAAGCGTTGTCCGACACCACCCTGGGCGACGCCCGCGCCTACCATGGCATCGCCTTTGACGCGACAGACGGCACCCTCATCGGCTTCGACGGCTCGGCGCTCCTCAAGAGCGAACACTCGGGTTCGCGGAGCGTCTTCGTCCCCGGCGTGAGCGGCGTCGAGCAGATCGACATGCTCCCCGACGGCGACTTCGTGTATGCCGACAACACCAACGGCGCGCTGGTCCGTGTCTCCCCCTCCGGCGACACCAGCAACATCGCCACTGGCCTCGGCTACATCTACGGCGTCACCGTGGGTCCCGATGGCATGGTGTATGTCACCTACACCACCATTCGCCGCGTCGATCCCGACACTGGGGAGGTCACGGTGCTGTACGATCCGGGGTTCTCCAGCTCGATCGGCACGGCCCACGCGGTGAACTTCAATCTCGACAGCACGCGGATGTACATCGCGACCATCGGCTATGGCACCGTGTACCAGATGGACCTCGACGCCAACCTCGACCCCACCTCCGATCCCTACGAGTTCGCCACGGGCCTGGGGAGCTGGATGGACGGCGTGGAGCTCGACGAGTGTGGCAACGTCTACATTGCCGACTACAGCGACTCGATGCTCTGGCGTCTTTCCCCGGACGGGAGCACCCGAACGGCGATGGTCACCCGCAGCAGCACGTCCTACGGCCACGGGGTGAAGTGGGGCAACGGGGTGGGCGACTGGGACGACAAGACGCTGTACCAGCCCGAGCCCTACGCGGGCTACCTGGTGCGCGAGGTGGAGATCGGGTTCGCGAGCGGGGACACCGTGCGCTCGTTCAACGGGGTGGTGACGGGGTACTGAGCGCGCCACCGCGCGCCCGGCGCGGTACATGCGCGCCATGACCCTCTGGCTCTTCTTCGCCTGCGCGACCCCGGACGACTCCGCCTCCGAAGGCACCGCCCTCCTCGGCCCGTTCCTCGAGGGCGACTGCGACCCGATCGTCCCCGAGCTGTGCGGGCTGCCGTTCCCCTCGAACGTGTACCTCCGCCCCGACGAGAGCACGCCCACCGGCGCGCGCGTCAACTTCGGCGCCACCACCCTTCCGAAGAGCAATTCCGGCACCCAGTCCGACCCGACGATCCTCAACGTCGCCGACGGGTTCTCGCCTGCCGCGGGGCCGATCACCTTCCTCCCCGGGGCCACCGACACCGGCTTTGCCCGCCCCGACCACGCGGAAGATTCCCTCACCGACAGCTCCCCCACCGTGATCCTCGACGCCGACACCGGGGAGCGGATCGCCCACTTCGCCGAGCTCGACCGCAGCCAGGACGACGACACCCGCCGCGCGATCATGCTCCGCCCCATGGCGCTGCTCACCCCCGGGCACCGCTACATCGTCGCCCTCCGCAACGTGGTGGACGCGAGCGGCGCGGCCGTCGCCCCCTCCGCGACCTTCGCCGCCCTGCGCGACGACGCCGAGGCCGACGACCCCAGCGTGTCCGCCCGCCGCGGCCTCTACGCGGACATCTTCGCCAAGCTCGACGCCGCCGGGGTCGCGCGCGGTGACCTCCAGCTCGCCTGGGACTTCACGGTGGCCAGCCGCGAGAGCACCACCCACCGCCTCGTCAGCATGCGCGACACGGCGCTCGGGCAGCTCGGCGCCGACGGCGCGGCCTACACCTTCACCTCGGTGGAGACCGATCCCAACAGCTACCTCGCGTTGCGCATCGAGGGCACGGTGTCGGTGCCGCTGTTCCTCGACGATGCCGGTCCGGGCGGGTTCATGCTGCTCGACGAAGCGGACGAGCCCCAGGCCAACGGCACCGCGGAGTACCCCTTCGTGCTGCTCGTCCCCCAGTCGTGCAAGGGCCGCTCCTGCCCCATCGTGCAGTACGGGCACGGGCTCTTCGGCGACCGCTACTCGGTGGACAACGACGGGTACTACCAGACGGCGGACTCGTTTGGCGCCGTCGTCATCTCGATGGATTGGATCGGCATGTCGAACAACGACGTGTCGGTCATCGCACAGGCGGCCGCGGCGGGCGACATCAGCCGCTTCGCCACGATCCCCGACCGCAGCGAGCAGGGCATGGTGAACCTCGCGGTCGCGCTCCGCACGCTGGAGACCGGGATGGCGGCCGATCCGCAGCTCGTGTTCGACGGCGTGCCCGTCGTCGATGGTGACACTCGCTACTACGTGGGCGGCAGCCAGGGTGGCATCTACGGCGCCACCTACATGGCGATCACCCCCGACATCGAGCGCGGCGCCCTGGTGGTGCCTGGCGCGGCGTACAGCCTGATGCTCCCCCGGAGCGTGTATTGGCAGGACTACGCCACGCCGTTCGTGGTCGCCAACTTCAAGGACCCCCGGGATGTACAGTTGGTGCTCGGATATGTACAGATGCTCTGGGACCGCGCGGAGCCGAGCGGCTACACCACCGCGATCACCGACGACCCGTTCCCCGGCACCCCCAGCCACCGGGTGATGCTCTTCGAGGGCATCGGCGACCATCAGGTGCCGAACCTCTCCACGGAGCTCCTCGCGAGGTCCATCGGCGCCAGCTACCTCGGCCCCGCCAACCAGGACCTCTACGGGCTCCCCCCGGTGGACGGGCCGCTCACCAGCGGCAATGCGCTCATCGACCTGAGCTACGGCCTGCCCGCGAACCCGCTCGAGAACGTCCCGATGGAAGAGGGGGACGATCCGCACGGCAGCGTATTCTTCGAGCCGGCCACCCAGGCCTCCCTGTTCACCTTCCTCACCACGGGCGAGGCCGCCAACGCGTGCGATGGCGCCTGCGACCCCGACTGATCGTTTCTGGCGGCCTGCGCGCCGCCCTGGAGTCTTCATGAACCGCCGATTCGACGGGCGCCTGCCCGACGAGCTCCGTCCCCTCTCCTTCGAGCTGGGCGTGAACGTCCACGCCGAAGGCAGCTGCATCGTCACCATGGGCCGCACCCGGGTGTGGTGCACCGCCAGCGTGAACGAGGACGTGCCCCGGTGGTTGCGGGACTCGGGGAAGGGCTGGGTCACCGCCGAGTACCGCATGCTCCCTCGCGCCACGAACACCCGCAGCGAGCGGGAGGGCCGCAACGACAAGAAGGGCCGCACCGCCGAGATCGAGCGGCTCATCGCGCGCGCCCTCCGCGCCTCGGTCGACCTCGCCGCCCTCGGTCCCCGTCAGATCACCATCGACTGCGACGTGCTCCAGGCCGACGGCGGCACCCGCTGCGCCAGCGTGAACGGGGGCTACGTGGCGTTGGTGCTCGCGCTCCGCGGCCTTGTCGCGGCCGGCAAGCTCCGCGCGCTGCCGCTGCGCCACAGCGTGGCCGCGATCAGCGTGGGCCTCGTGGACGGGCAGGTGGTCGCGGACCTCCCCTACGAAGAAGACAGCACCGCCCAGGTGGACGCGAACCTGGTGATGACCGGCACCGGCCTCCTCGTGGAGGTGCAGGGCACCGCCGAGGGCGAGCCGTTCCCGGAGTCCGAGCTGCACGCCATGCTCACCGTAGGCCGCGCCGCGATCGCCGACATCACCGCCGCCCAGCTCGCCGCCCTCGGCTGAACGGAGCCCCCGTGACCCGCCTCGTCCTCGCTTCGCGCAACGCCCACAAGATCGTCGAGCTCCAGCGCATCGCCCCCTACGTGGAGTGGTTGCCGCTCGCCCCCGAGCTCGGCGACCCGCCGGAGACGGGCACCACCTTCGAGGCGAACGCCGCCGAGAAGGCCCGGTACGTGTACGAGCAGACCGGCCTGTGGGCGCTCGCCGACGACTCGGGCCTCGAGGTGGACGCCCTGGGCGGCCGTCCCGGCGTCTACAGCAAACGCTACAGCCCCGAGGGCCGGGACGACAGCAACAACGCCCTCTTGCTCCGGGAGCTCGCCGGCCGGGAGGATCGGACGGCGCGGTATCGCTGCGTGATCGCGCTGGTCGGGCCCGGCGGCACCTTCACCACCGCGGGCGCCTGCGAGGGCCGCATCGGCCTCGCCGGCCGCGGCAGCGGCGGCTTCGGCTACGACCCGCTCTTCCTCCCCGACGCCACGCCCGGCCGCACCATGGCCGAGCTCGACGCCGCCGGGAAGGACGCCGTGAGCCACCGCGGCGCGGCGCTCGCGGGGCTCCCCGAGCTGCTGCGGGCGGCGGGGTTGATGGAGGGGTGAGGCGGGGCTCCGCGCCTACGCCGCCGCCGCCACCGCCCCGGGCGCGGCCGTCGCCGTATCCACCCGATCCAACCATGCGGTGAGCCGAGGCCGCGCCGCGACGGCCGCCGCCTGGCCCGGCGTGAGCGCGGTGCGCAGCCCGCCAAGCTGGCCGAACAGCGCCACGTCGGCCACGCCGATCTGGGGACCACACCAGAAGCCCGCTTCGGGCGCCCGGACCTCGAGCTGGTCGAGCAGCCGGTCGAACCGCGCCCAGCACGCCTCGGGGCCGGCCCGCCAGATGTCCCGGGCGTGGAGGCTCGAGAGCACCCGCGCCCGGGCCCGGCCGGGGATGAACAGGCGGAGGAACGACGGCATCGCCGCGAAGTACGCGGCTTCGGTGCGAGGCCAGTTCGCCTCGTCCGCCCACCGCGCCGCCACGAGGAAGCCGTTGAGCGCCGTGTCGGCCAGCTCTTCGTAGAGCCAGCCCTCGGCCGACTCGTGGAGCGCGGAGTGTGCCACGATCCACCGGAGGATCTCGGTGGAGTCGGTGATCGGCTTGCCGTCGACCAAGAGCACCGGCACCTGCCCGGTGGCGTTGAGCGCCTTGTGCGTAGAGGGCATCGGGCCGTGGCGGCGGGTGTACGGCAGCCCGGCCGCGCGCAGGGCGCGGTGGATCTTGAGGCAGAAGGGGGAGAAGCTCTCCAACCCGTGGGCGGAGGCGTCGGTGATTTCGCAGAGTTCGAGGGTCATGGGTGCTCCGAGGCTGAACGGGATTGGAAGTGGTGGAAGAGGTCCTCCCGGCGGCGGCCGGGCTCGTCGGGGAACGGGTCGCCCGCGGTGGCGGCCTCGATGAGGTCCACCCGGAAGGCGCGGAAGTCCTGGCGAAGCTCGCACCAGGCGCCGAGCGTCCACACCCGGCCCCAGAAGTGGAGCGAGAGCGGGCGCACGCGGCGTTCGGAAGTGCGCCCCTGGAGGTCGCGGTAGGCGAGGGTGAGCCAGAGGCCGCCCATCGTGGCTTCGCGCACAGTGCCCAGGGCGGCCGGCGGGTCGGGCTCCCGCCACTTGGGGGCGTACAGCGGCACGCCAAGGAGCACCGAGCGCAGCGCGGCGGGCAGGGCGGCTTCGATGCGCGCCACCGCCGACTTCGCCGCCGCCGCCAACGCCGGATCCCCCCAGGTGGCGACCATGCGCGCCCCGAGCGCCAACGCCGCCAGCTCCGCGCCGGTGAACGCCACCGCGGGCAGCTCCCCCTCCGCCGCCAGGCGGTACCCCACCCCCGGCGCCCCATCCACCGGGATGCCCATGGCGCGGAGCGCGGCAATGTCCCGGTACAAGGTGCGCGGCGACACGCCCAGCGCCGACGCGAGGTCCTCCGCGGTGCGGACACGATGACCCCGGAGGAGGGCGGTCAGCGCGAAGAGGCGGTCGTTGCGGGCCATGGTCGAGGTGACCCAACCCTACCGTCGCGCCGCCCGCCGCGCCGCGACTTGCTGCCACGCTCCTGACAACGGGGTGGCAGGAGGGCGTCGGCGCCGCCCCTTCGCCGGACGGCTACGGCTCCTCCCACCACTCCCGCGGCAACTCCACGTGCGGCAGCGGCTCGGGGTCGGGGATCGGCCAGTGGTCGCCCCAGAGGCTCTGGCCGCCGTCCACCGTGAGCGTCTGCCCCGTGAGAAACGCCGCGGCCGGCGAGGCGAGGAAGGCGATCGTCGCGGCGATCTCTTCGGCCGTGCCAAGGCGCTTCATGGGGATGATCCGCGCGAGCGTCTGCACGTCCACCGCGCCCTCCGGGTAGTTCCGCATCCCCGAGCTGGCGACGATCCCTGGGGCGACGCAGTTGATGCGCACCCCGCGGCTCGCCCACTCCACCGCCAGGGTGCGGGAGAGGGCCTCCACGCCCGCGCGCGCCGAGACGCTGTGGGCCATCCCCGGGAACCCCCGCCGGCTGAGCATCGTCACGTTCACGATCGCCCCGCCGTTCGCCAACATCCAGGCGTTCGCCGCCGCCTGGATCACCGCCCACTGGCCGGTGAGGTTGGTCGCCACCACGGAGTCCCAGCCGCGCGCCGAGAGCGCCTCGGCGGGGCACAAGAACTGGCCGCCGCCGTTGTTCACCAGGATGTCGAGGCGGCCGAAGCGGGCGAGGGTGGCGGCGATCAGGGCGTCCACGCTGGCGCGGTCGCGCACGTCGGCGACCACCCCGAGCACCTCGCGGCCGAGCTCCGCGGAGAGCCCCCGAGCCGCCGGCTCGATGTTCGCCGCCTTGCGCGAGGCGATCACCACCTCTGCGCCCATCCGCCCGAGCTGCCGCGCCGTGGCCGCCCCGATGCCCGTGCCGCCCCCGGTGACCAGCGCCACCTTGCCCGCGAGCACCCCCGGTTGGAAGACGGTGGCGGCGGCGCGGGCCTCGGCGCTGCGCCCGGCGAGGGGGTCGGTGGAGGTGGGCTTCATGGCGGAGGACGTATCCGCCGGCCCCTACCCGAGCTTCGCCGCCACCTCGGCCACCGGCAGCTTCACCTGCTCGCCGGTCTTGAGGTTCTTGAGGTTCACCAGGCCGGCCGCCGCTTCGTCCGGGCCGATCACCACCGCATAGGGGATGCCGCGGCCGTCGGCCAGCTTGAACTGGTTGCCGAGCTTGCCCGGGGCGCCGGCCCAGGTCTCCACGGCCACGCCGGCCGCACGGAGCGCGGCTGCGGCCGCGAGCGAAGCGCCGTCGAGCTCGGCGCTGAACCGGGTGACGAGCACCTGGGTGGCCGTACCGCCGGTGGGGAGCATCCCGCGCTCCTCCATCACCACGAGCAGGCGTTCGAGGCCGAGGGACACGCCCACGGCGGGCACGTCGCGCTTGGAGAACATCCCCACGAGCCCGTCGTAGCGCCCGCCGCCGCTCACCGAGCCCACGCCGCCGCCGGTGATCACCGTCTCGAAGACGGCGCCGGTGTAGTACCCGAGACCGCGGGCGAGGGTCGCGTCGAACACGTAGTTCTTGGCGCCCAACGCCGAGGCGTGCGCGAAGAGCTCCCGCAGCTCGGCGGCCGGCGCGTCTGCGCCATCGCCCACCGCCGCCGCCACCGCGGCGAGATCGCCGGGGGCCGCGAGGATCTCCCACAGCTTCGTGAGGACTTCCGCGGCGAAGCCGCGCTCCGACAGCTCCTTGCTCACCCCGTCGACCCCGATCTTGTCGAGCTTGTCGATCGCGACGAGCACCTCGCCCTCGCGGTCGGCGGCGCCGGCCGCCGCGACGATCGCCGAGAGCAACTTCCGGTGGTTCACCTTGATCTGGTAGTCGGCGAAGCCGAGGGCGGAGAGGGCGTCGCTCACCAGGGCGACACACTCGGCGTCCGCCACGCGGGAGCTCACGCCCACCACGTCCACATCACACTGGTAGAACTCGCGGAATCGCCCGTGCTGGGGCTTGTCGGCGCGCCACACCGGCTGGATCTGGTAGCGCTTGAACGGCATCGGCAGCGTGGTGTGCTGGGCGACGACGCGGGCCAGGGGCACGGTGAGGTCGTAGCGGAGCGCGAGGTCGGCCTTGCCTTCCCGGCCGCCTTCGCCGCGCTCGAGGATGCGGAAGATGAGCTTCTCGCCTTCATCGCCGTACTTGCCCATGAGCGTCTCGATGCGCTCGAAGGCCGGCGTCTCCAGCGGCTCAAAACCGTAGCGGCGGAAGATGTCGCGGAAGATGCCGATCACGTGGAGACGGGCGTGCATCTGCGCAGGGAGCAGGTCGCGGGTGCCACGGGCATTCTGAACGGTCGACATCGAACCTCCGGCCCGGCGGCTAACCGGTCGAGGGGCCCGGGCGGCGATCCGCAGCGCGGGCGGACCCGTTACCTCCCCGCGGTGAACTGCCTCGTCGGCCCCGCCCTCGTCGTCCTTGCGCTGAGCGGATGCGCTCCGCCGCTTCCCGACGGCCCGGCCACCACCGCCTGGTTTGGCGATCCCCACGTGCACACCGGCGCGTCGGGGGACGGGTGCAGCAGCGACATGGGCCAGAGCCTGCCGTTGTGCGGCCCCGCGCTCGATGTTGCCGGGAGCGCGGCCGACGTCGGCCTCGACTGGCTCGCCCTCGCCGACCACACCGACAGCGCCCAGGCCCGCACCGACGCCGACGCGCTCACCGACTGGCGGGCGGTCCTTGACGCCGGCCTCGCCTCCACCGAAACCCTGGTGATCGCCGGTTCGGAGACCGATCCGTCCACGCCCGATGGCCCCCTCGGCCATCGGACCCTCCTGCTCTTCGCCGACGACCTCGGCGGCCTCACGCGCGACGACCTCGCCCCCAGCGGGGACTCGACCGGCCTGGTCGACGACTGTGCGGCCTACCAGGCCTGGGCCGACGGGCTGGACCGCTTCGGGCCCACGATCCTCATCCCTCACCACCCGGCCGCCGAACGGCCCGCGCCCGTGGACTGGAACTGCACCGCGAACCTCGATCAGGCGGTAGAGGTGTACTCCCACTGGGGGAACAGCCGGAGCTGGCGTTCGGCCGCCGAGCCCTGGGCCGACTACGACCCCCTCGGTTTCGAGGCCGCCGACACCCACGTGAAGGGCACGGCTGAGGCGATGTTGGTCGAACACCCCGACCTTCGCCTCGGCTTCGTGGCCGGAACCGACGGTCACCGGTCCACGCCAGGCGACACATGTGCGAGACATACTCCGGAAGAATACGGAGGTGGCCTCACCGCGGCGGTGCTCCCGGACGGCGACGCGCTCACCCGCGAGTCGCTCTACGATGCCTTCGTGGCCCGCCACACCTACGCCACGACCGGCCCGCACCTCCCCCTCGACGTGGACGTTTTCAACGGCGAAACCCGCGTCGGCGGGATGGGTGACGAGGTGTCGATCGGCGAGACCGACGTCGTCACGGTGCGGGTGCGGCTTGGGGAACCGGAGACCTGGGATCGGGAGGTCGTCGGGGTGTGGATCGTCCAGCCCGGGGCGCAGGCGCCCGAAGAAGCCCGGGGAATCGCGTGGCGCACCGAACCTGGCGTCTTCGTCGGACAGGCCACCGTCTCCCCGACGGCGAACGGCACCTGGCTCTACGTCGAGGTGGTGCTCGAGGGTGACACATCGCACCCGGCAGGGTGTATCGACGAGCCGGAGAGCGACTGGCCGGACGACACCGAGCGGGTATGGACCTCGCCAACCTGGTTCGTGATCGGGGTGTAAGCGAAGGACTCAAGCACCGATTGGGGTCCCACCTCCCGGCCCCACCCGACCCTCGCGAGCCACGACAATCGTCGGCGTTCCGCTAAGCGTCCGGCTCCTCCGGACGCGGCGGTGCCTCCACCCGGAGGGTGTGCGGCGAGTCGTCTTCCCCGCGGTCGGCTATCCCGAACACACACCGAACCACACCGTTCCGTCTTCACGACGCACCGACTGACACATCGTCCCGCTCTCGCATGTGTCAGGTCCGGACGGGTCGCACATGCGGAAGCACCGACCTGGGGACCCCGAACACTCCAGTCCGGCGACACACGAGGTGGCGGCGGACGATGCGTCGCATGGGTCGCCCTCGCCCCTCGGCCCGGCGTACCAGCACGCGTTGGAATCTTCGTCGTAGGGGATGCACGCCTCGGCGTAGGCTCCTGTCGGACAGTCTTGCGCGTACAGATCGCACGTCGTCTCCGTGCGACAGACGCCCGTCAGATCCTCACCTGCGTCGGCGGACATACACCACGCCGAGGCGCCGCAGGTGGGGTCGGTCGGGGCGTCGGCGGTGGCACATGGTTCGGCGCAGGCGTGGGCGAGGCCGTCGCAGGCGCCGGTGATACAGTCGGCGTGTTCGACGCATGTATCGCCGACGTCGCCGCGGGCGTCGGGCAGCAAGTCGGCGGTGGCGAGGGCGTCGGGCGTCCAGAGGGTGCCGGAGAGGATCACGGCGTCGATCGCCTGGAGGTTGGCGATGTCCAGGTCGGGGTCGTCGCGCAGCAGCAGCAGGTCGGCGGGTTCGCCGGCGGCGAGGTGGCCGCCGGGTTCGTCGAGGAGCGCGTGGGCGTCGGCCGTGGCACGAGCCAGGGCTTCCCGCGGGGTGAGGCCGAGGTCCACCAGCTCACGGAGCTCGTCGTGGAGCCCGCGCCCGTGGGGGACGAAGTAGTAGCCGGCGTCGCTCCCAGGGATCACGGGCACGCCTGCGGCCTCCAAGGCGGCGAGGTTCTCTCGGGCCACGGCGGCCCATTCGGCGTTGGCCTCGGCCCAGCCGTCCACGAGCAGCCCCGGATGCGCGGCGACCGTGGCCCAGGCGGCGCGCTGCGCGTCGGTGAGGCCGAGGGTGGGGTCGGCGGGGTCGAGCGTGCCGTCGAGGAGGCGGCCGACGCCGGCAAACGCCGAGACGGTGGTGAGGACGGCGCGGGCGTCGCCGAGGGCCACGACGCCGTCGGCGGACAACGGGGCCGCGAAGGGCGGGTGGGCGAGCACGGTGGCGCCGTGGGCGAGCGCGTCGAGCGCGTCCGCCTCGGTGTCCACGTGCGCCCAGACCGGGAGGCCCACCGCGGAGACGCCGTCCAACGCCGCCAGATCCAGCCGCGGGGTGGGTCCCCACGCAGAGAACCCGGCGTCCGCGACGGCCACCTTGAGCAGGTCCGCGCCTTCGGCCGCGAGGGTGGTCGCTTCGGCGTTCCCGGCGGCTTCGTCGGCCACGAAGATGCAGAGGTCGGGGTCGGGCCACGTCTCGCACGGGTGGGAGCCCGCAGCGGTCAGGAACGGCCCGCTGGCGCGGATGTGCGGCGCGGGCGCGCCGGCCGCCGCGAGGTGATCGCGGAGCTCGAACAAGGACTCCGGGCCGCCGAGGTCCACCACCTCGGTCACCCCGGCGGCGAGCTCGGCGCGGAGGTTTTTCTCCAGCGTGTCGCCGACCGGCGTCGTGCTCGCGCCGAGCGCCAGGTGCACATGGCTGTCCACCAACCCGGGGACGACGTACCGCCCGGTGGCGTCCACCGCGCCGTCGGGCATCTCCGCCGCGGCCGCCTCGATCGCCACGATCGCGCCGCCCTTCACCGCGATGGACACGGCCTCCTGGCGGCCGTCGCCGTCGATGGCGGTGGCGTTCCACAAGACGAGGTCCGCCGCGGGGAGCTCCGCCGTGTCTCCCGGCCGCGGCCGCCCGCTGTCCGGCGGGTTCGCCACGGAGGGCACGCAAGCGACGAGGAGCAAGGCGATCACCCGGCGAGTGTAGCCGACGTTGGTCCTGGCTCGCGAGGGTTGGGGAGGGCCGGGAGGTGAACCCATGGTTGTCCTCGGCTCGCCCCGAGCCCCATCCCGCCGCCCCCTGGCGCCCCGCCGCGAGTTCCGGTAGGGTTCGCCCATGCTCGATCCTGCGCAACGCCGCGAGCTCACCTTGTGGATCGGCGGCGCCGTGGTGCTGGCGCTGCTGATCATCGCGGCCGCCGTCTTCTTCGTCCCGGAGCTCGACCTCCTGGCGAAGAACTACTCGGTGCTCTGATGAAGAAGGTCCGGCTGGCCGCGGCGGCGATCGTGCTCGCGGGCGTGGGGATCGCCGCCTTCCTGGTGCTCCATCGTGGGCAGTCCGATCAGGTGCTCGGGGAGTGGGCGGCGATCGGGGGGCGTCGGTGGCTGCTCCCCAACCTCGACGACGCGGAGATCGTGCTCATCGATCGTCCGCACACCAAGCAGGAGGCGCCCCAGGCGCGCCGCGGGCTGGCGACGATCCAGCGCACTCGCAGCTACTTCTTGAGCACCAACGCGGATCGTCTGCGCAATGCGCCCATCGGGCCGAAGGCGCAGGGGACCTGGCGGATCGTGGCGATCGGCGACTCGGTCACCCACGGGTGGGGCATCGAGGAGCCGAAGACGTGGGTGCGGCTCCTCGAAGGAGAGCTCCGGGCGAAGGGGCGGAACGTGGAGGTCATCAACGCCGGGGTGCCCTCCGCGGACGCCGACCTGATGTCCGCCTGGTGCCTCGCCGAAGGACCCCGCTTCGAGGTGGACGAGGTGCTCTGGGCGCGGCGCCCCGCCGGCCCCGGCGGCGTGGACCGGTACGCGACGCTGTCGCACGACTGCGCCGCGAAGCTCCACGCTCGGCTCACCGTGGTGCTCTCGCCGATCTCCACGTTCGATCCTCACGGAAGCGCGGTGTATCGGCAGGAGGCCTCGGAGGTGCGCACGAAGGTGGGCCCACAGGTCGACGTGATCGAGTTGACCGACGTGGTCCGCGCGGCGCAGGCCGGGCGAGGAGAAGTCTTGGAGCACCGCGGGGGCAAGGCCGCGGTGGTCGACCAGGAGACGGGGAAGACCTGGTTGGAGGCTCCGTGGAGTGACGGCGACCTTGATCCGAGCATCTACGCCCTCTTCGAGGCCCACCCCGACGTGCGCGAGGCCCTGTTCCTCGACGAGGGCCACCCCGATGAAGAAGGCGCGGCGATCATCGCGAAGGCGGTCGCCGACCGGCTGCGTCCGTGAGCGGGTCGCCGCCGCCGCCGCTCCCGCCGTTCCCGTTGTCGGTGCGCTTCGCCTTCGCCGCGGGGTTGCTCGTGGCGGTGCTTGCGGTGTGTGAGGTCGCCGTGCGGGTGATCGATGGCAACGCGTTCCCTCAACTCGACAGCTTCGAGCTGCGGGAGGGTCAGGTCCGCCTCGCAGCCGACACCACCGTCCGCCTCCGCCGCGCCGACGGCAAGACCTATGCCCTGAACACCGGGGCCTACGGGCTCCGCCTGCCGGACGCGGGCGACACCCTGGTCATCGGCGACTCTCAGGTGCTCGGGCTCGGCGTCGCGGACGAGGACGCTTTCCCCGCCCTCGCCGGCATGCGCAACGCGGGCGTGCCAGGGCACGGGGTGGTGGACGCCCTCGAGCACGCGCGGGAGCTCGTGCCGAAGCTCTCGCCGAAGCGGGTGATCGTGTGCCTGAACCAGGCGAACGACTGGGCGGACGGGCTGCGCCCCGCGAGCGAACGGTACCTCGTGGCCGGAGGCTGGCTCGGCTCTCCCGAGCGCAAGGGCACCTTGGCGGCGGCGTTCTGGGCGAGCCCGCTCTCGCAGGTGCACCTCTTCGCGGTGGCCACGATGGTGTTCGAAGCCCACCCCGGCAAGGCGCCGCCCGTCCCGGACGCCGCGACGACCGCGGCGCTCACCCAGTCCTTCGCCGCGCTCCTTCGAGCCTTCCGAGCGGACTTCCCCTCGGTGACCGTGGACGTGCTCTACCTCCCCGCCGACGCCGCCACCTCCGAGGCCCGCGCCGCCCGCTCGCCGCTGGGCTTCCCCGGCCAGCCCTGGCTCGACCCCACCCTCCGCGACGGCGTGCACGCCGCCCTGCCGGACTTCACGGTGATCGATCCCACCGACTCGCTGGCGGATCCCGCAGATTTCCTCGACGGAGATTACCATCTCTCGGAAGCGGGCCACCGCCAGGTGGCCGCGGCCCTCCGGGGCCCGGGAGCCCCATGATCCGCAACTTCTTCGTCGGCCTCGTCTCGATGGTGCTCGGGCACCTGCTGATCTTCACCGGCGAAGCGGCCACCTGGACGCTCTTTCCGCCGCCGCCCGGCTTCGACTTCTCCGACGCCGAGAAGGTCAAGGCGATGGTGGCGGCGATGCCCGTCGGCGCGTTCGTGGGCATCGAGGCGGGCTACCTCCTCGGGAGCGCGGTGGCCGGGCTGCTCATCGGGCGCTTCACCCGCGGCGGGCCGCTGTTCACCGCGACCGTGGTGGGCACGCTGTTCACCCTGGCGAACCTGATGAACCTGATGGACATCCCCAGCCCCCTGGGCTTCGCCGTGCTCACCACGGTCACCTTCCTCCCGGTCACGATCGGCGGGGCGATCCTCGGTCGGCCCCGGGCGAGCTGAACGAGGACGAAGGGGGCGCCAGACCGGCGTCGGCGCTCCGGTCCACCGCCTCAGGCGCCGGCGGGCAACGCCCGCCGTGAACCGTCACCGCTCCGGGGCAGGGTCGCGGTCTACTCCACCTCCGACGGCTTGCCCCAGCGCACCACGCCGTTGGTGACGAGGCGCGACTGCACGTCGTAGAGCCACTCCTGGAGGTACTCGGCCTGACAATCGTCGCCGACCCACGCGCGCCCGGAGACCGTGCATCCCTCGGTGTAGGCGTAGGTCTCGATGGCCGGGAGGTGGAAGTACCAGGTGTCACCGCCCGCCTGGCCGCGGTGCATCGCAGCGCGGTGGAGGAGGAGGTCGGCGACGGCGGTGTCGTCGGCGTCGAAGGTGTCGCCGCCGCCGAGGGAGAGCAGGTGGCACTCGGCCTGGAGTACGCCGGGGCATGCGCCGAAGTTGAAGGCCGCCTGGGTGCTCCCCGGCAGGAGGAGCAGGCCGCCAGAGCCGGCGTCCTCTCCGGCGGTAGCGGCGCTCGCGGCGTGCCACGGCGACTCTTCGGCCTCGCCCGCCCACGGCAGCGGGTCCTTCGCCCGAGGATCGTCCATGCTGATCTCGGGGAGCGCGCTGAGCCCCACGAAGCCGTGGACCGCCGGCATGTCCAGGGCCACCAGCGCCTTCACCCAGTCCCCGGTGCCGGTCTCCCAGCCGGCCGCGCCGGCGATCCACGTCGGGGCGATGCCGATGTGGGTGAGCTCCCCGAGGTCGTCGGCGACGGAGCGGTCGAGGCACGACTGATCCGTACAGTCGGGCGGGTCGTGGAAGAGGACGCCGGGTTCGAGGCGGGGACTGTCGAAGAGACCGGCGAGCTCCTCTGACACCTTGCAGCGCGTGGAGTGCGCTGCGGCCGCCGGGGAGATCGCGAGCGCCACCGTGGCGGGCACGTCGTGGAGGAAGTCCCGGTTCGCCGTGGCGCGGTCCATGCGCTCCTCCATCGCGTCCTCGGCGCCGGCGCACACCACCTCCGACGCCACGTGTTGGGGGTTCTCCACGAACGTGGCCACCCAGGCCGAGAGGGGAGGCGCGTCCCCGAACGCCGTCTCGTCCACGTAGACGTGGAGCCTGCCGTCCGCGCCGAGGACGCTCACCTCGCTGGAGTCGTTCACCGCCACCGCCGCCGGGCCGTCGAACGGGTAGCGGGCGATCTCCGCCCCGTCTTGAACGACGACCACCGCGTCGGCGGTGAGGACGTAGAGCTTCCCCGTACGCGCGTCGCGGGCGAAGGGGCCCCGGAGCCCCTCGACCGGGAGGCGCTCCGAAACGCCGGTGGTGGTGACGTGGAGGAGCCGCCCCTCCGCCACGGAGGACGCCCAGACGCCGTCGATGCCGTCGCTCGCCAGGGCCGCCGCAGCGTTCACCTCGACGGCGGACCCGTGATCGTTGAGCACCGAGTTCGCGGTCGCCGCCCAGACCCGCGGCCCGGAGCGGACCATGGCGACGCCGGCGCCGTCCAGCGGCGATTCGTGGAGGACGGTGCCGTCGCCGTCCCAGTTCACCAACGCCGAGCCGGCCACGCCCCACCATCCCCCGTCGTCGGCGGCCGCGATCGCCACCGGCACGCTGCCGTCGGTCGCCGACAGGCCCACCACCGGGCCGAGCCGCAGCCAGTCCCAGGCGTTGCCCGTGAGCAGGTCGGTCTCTGCCGCGCGGACCCGGCCGTCGCGCAGCAGCACGGTGAGGCGGTGGCCGGCGGGGTCGTCCGCGACGTCGAGGACCGGCTCGGTGAGCGCGAGGCGGGTGCGGTCGAGCTCCACGAGCCCGGAGGCGCACCGGCCCTGGCGGTTCGCTCCGTCGATCGCGTCGGGGAAGTTGGCGGGGTCGAGGCAGCCGTAGGTCGCGGCGAGACGGTAGCGGGCGTCGAGGAGCGCGAGGCCGGAGCCGGCCGGCGACCACGCGGCCATGGCCGGAATCTGCGCCACCGGCACCAGGCGGACGGCGCCGCTCGTGCCCACCTCCACCGAGAGCAGCTCGTGGAACGGGTCGAGCTCCGTGTGGAGGTCGTCCCAGGGGTTCGGCCCGGAAGCGGAGGTGTCCGCCCCACTGTCGGTGGGGTCGGTGGAGCAGGCGGCGAGGACGAAGGAGAGCAGCACGGTGGGCGCCTGAGGGTAGCCCGGCAGCGCCGCGGGCGGGGCCAAAAACGGGGTGCCGGCGGGGCCCCGATCCGTTAGCTCGCGCGCGCCCATTTCCCCGGGGATCGTTCATGTCCGAAGCCAACGCCCGCCGTGTAGCCGTACAGACCGCCACCTCCCGTCCGCTCCGCACGCTCCCCCGCCAGGTGGACGCCGAAGGTCGCCCCCTCCGGGTCTCTCAGGTGTTCGGCTCCCGCGTGTTCCACGTGGAACGTATGCGGCAGCGGCTCCCGCCCGAGATCTTCGCCCGCTGGTCCGAGACCGTGGAGAAGGGCGCCCGCCTCGACCGCCCGGTGGCCGACGCCATCGCGCACGCGGTGAAGGAGTGGGCCCTGGAGAACGGCGCCTCCCACTTCTGCCACTGGTTCCACCCGATGACCGGGAGCACGGCGGAGAAGCACGACAGCTTCTTGTGGTTCGACGGGGCCGGGCGCCCCGTGGAGAAGTTCACCGGCGGGATGCTCCTGCAGAGCGAGCCCGACGCCTCGAGCTTCCCCTCGGGCGGCATGCGCTCCACCTTCGAGGCACGCGGCTACACCGCCTGGGACCCCACCTCGCCGATGTTCATCATGGATGGCCCGAGCGGCCGCACCCTGGTGATCCCCAGCGCGTTCCTCGGCTACCACGGCGAGTCGCTCGACGAGAAGGCGCCGCTGCTCCGCTCCATGGAGTCGCTCTCCAAGAGCGCCGTGAAGCTCTTGGCCCTGCTCGGCAGCCCGGCCGCCCGCGTCACCACCACCGTGGGCCCGGAGCAGGAGTACTTCGTCATCGACAAGGCGTACGCCGCCCTCCGCCCCGATCTGCTGCTCTCCGGCCGCACGGTGCTCGGCGCGCCGGCCCCCAAGGGGCAGAGCCTCGAAGATCACTACTTCGGCTCCATCCCCCCGCGCGTCCTCGCGTTCATGGAGGAGGTGGAAGCCGAGCTCTACGCGCTGGGCGTGTGGGCGAAGACCCGCCACAACGAGGTGGCGCCGAGCCAGTTCGAGCTCGCGCCGATCTTCACCGAGGCCAACGTCGCGGCCGACCACAATCAGCTCGTGATGCAGACCCTGCGCAAGGTGGCCGACCGCCACGGCTTCGCGATGCTGCTGCACGAGAAGCCCTTCGCCGGGGTGAACGGCTCGGGCAAGCACGTGAACTGGTCGATGTCGACCAACCACGGTGACAATCTCCTCGACCCCGGTCACAACCCCGCGGAGAACCTCCGGTTCCTCGCGTTCCTCGCGGCCACCATCCTCGGCGTGTACCGCCACAGCGCGGTGCTCCGGGCCTCCATCGCCAGCCACGGCAACGACTTCCGCCTCGGCGCGAACGAGGCGCCCCCTGCGATCATCTCGGTGTTCCTCGGTGGCTTCCTCACCGAGATGGTGGACGGCATCGTGAGCGGCGCGGTGGCGAACCTGGCCCCTGGCCAGGCGATGATCGAGCTCGGCGTCAGCCGCATCCCCGCGATCGCGCAGGACAACACCGACCGCAACCGCACCTCGCCCTTCGCCTTCACCGGCAACAAGTTCGAGTTCCGCGCGGTCGGGTCCTCCGCCAGCATCAGCTTCCCCACCGCCTGCCTCAACGCCGCGGTCACCGACGGCATCGAGCAGCTCATCGCGTGGATGAACGCGGGCGACGACGTGATGACCGCCGTTCGCAAGGCGCTCACCGAGTCCGCCCCCGTGCGGTTCGACGGCAACGGCTACTCTCAGGAGTGGGTGGACGAAGCGGAGCGCCGCGGGCTGCCGCACGCGCGCAACACCCCCTCGGC
Source organism: uncultured Pseudomonadota bacterium (assembly GCA_903921785.1). Lineage (GTDB taxonomy): Bacteria > Myxococcota_A > UBA796 > UBA796 > SXON01 > SXON01. The sequence goes on along the minus strand of CAIXRH010000028.1, from coordinate 1,048 downwards.
GCTGGCGTTCCTCAACACCGACGCCGCCCGGGACCTCTTCGAGCGGGCGAACGTGCTCTCCCACGAGGAGCTGCACAGCCGCTACGACGTGCGCCTGGAGCTCTACAACAAGAAGGTCGACATCGAGGCCGAGGTGCTCCGCGAGGTGATCGACACCCACGTGATCCCCGCGATCATCGCCGAGACCCAGGCGGTGAGCGGCGTCAGCGGCACGCTCGCGCGGGAGCGGCTCATGGCGATCGAGGAGGCGGGCGACGTGCTGCTCGACGCCCGCAAGGCCGTCGACACCGTGCTCGCCGCGGTGCCCGAAGGCGGCGTGGCCGCGGTGGCCGAGTACCTCTGCGCCGAGGTCGTGCCGGCGCTCGCGAAGCTCCGCGCCGCGTCCGACGCGGCCGAGAACCTCGTGGCTGACCACCGCTGGTCGGTGCCGAAGTACCGCGAGATGCTCTTCGTCAACGGGTAGTCCGGCGGCGACCGGGTGACACATCCGCATGTGTCGATGAGTCGACACATGCGGATGTATTGCTTTTGTCGAAGTGGGTCAGGGAAGTCCCGGATATGACACATCGACGTGTGTTGATGCGTGGTGCGGGGTTTGCCGGATGTGGGCGCGCCCCGCCCGCCCCGCCATTCTCACCCCGGCGGCTCCTCGACCGCCCACGCCTCCGGCCGGGCACGCCGGGGCACCCGCGCCGCTCCGTTGGGATCTGCGCCCCGCCGCCTCCGCGCGTCGCCTCTCGTCACCGCCGTCCGCCGCCGTCGCGCTGTTCCGCGCCACGAACGCCCTCGACCGCCGCTGGTGCCCTCCCCACCCCGCCGTTGCGCTCCACCGCGGGGAGGTCCACGACCAGCCGCTCGACGCGGAGGTCGTCCGCGGTGAGCCGCCGTTGGCCTGTGGGCGCCGGGTGCGACGAGAGAGGGACGTCGTCGCGCACGTGGGTCAGGAACCCCTCGGTGACCAGTCGACGCACCAGGAAGAGGCGGCCCGGTTCGTCCAGGCCCCCGGGGAGGTCGGCGGGGCGGAATTGCTCCACACGGGCCATGAAGG
>CAIXRH010000027.1 GCA_903921785.1 uncultured Pseudomonadota bacterium | reverse complement strand
GGTGGCCTCGGGCTTCGGCGGCGAGGCCGGAACGGCCTCGGTGCCGGTGGTCGCGGATCATCTCACCGCGCTGCCCGTGGTGCGCTGGGCCGTGCGGCTCCCGGGCCAGGCGCCCGAGGTGGCCACGCCCACCGAGCCCGGCGCTCCGGTGGTCGACGGCGACCGGATCTTCCTCGGCTACAGCGGCGCGAACGCGCTGCTCGTGCTCTCCCGGACCGACGGCGAGCTCGTCGGCCAGCTGGAGGCCCGCGCGCCGGTCGCCTCCGCGCCGGTGATTGTCGGGGCCCACGTCATCTTCTGCGACGCCGCCGGGTACACCGCCTCGTGGACCCAGCGCAACGGAGCTTGGGTGCGCGAGTGGGAACACTACAGCGGCGCGCCGATCGTGAGCTCCCCGACCGTGGTCGACGGGGTGGTCTACCTCGCGAACGTCGACGAGCTGATCTACGCGCTCGACGCCGCCACCGGCGAGCTCCGCTGGCGCTACCAGCACCCGCTCGACCTCGCGCGCGGCGGCTCCCTGGAGCTCTTCGGCGCCCCGCAGCCCGAGGTGCGGGACGACAAGGTCTACGCCGGCTTCTCCGACGGGTTCCTCGTCGCCCTCTCGCGCGACAACGGCGCCGAGCAGTGGACGTCGGTGGTGGGGGAGGGGACCTACCCCGACATCATCTCCCCGCCGATTCCCCTGGAAGATGGCGCGGTCCTGGTCGCCGGCTACTCCAAGCCGCTCTTGCACCTCGATCCCCGCACTCGCGCCGCGAGCTGGCGGCTGGAGTTCGGGGCCGCCGCCGCGCCCTACGTGAGCGCCAGCACCGTCTACCACCCGGGCAGCGACGGGAGCCTCCGCAAGATCGACCCGCGCACCGGCGCCCTGGCCTGGACGTGGGACTCTGGCTCCTCCGGCCCGCTGCTCACTCCGTCGGTCACCGACCAGGGCGTGCTCGTGGCCAGCACGGACAGCACGATCTACCTCATCGATCCCGACAGCGGCGTCGAGCTCTGGCACCTCGATCCGGGCCCGCGGCTCACCGGCTTCGGCTCCGCGCCGGCCGTCTCGGGGGACGACATCTACGCGCTCTCCAACGGCGGAATGCTCTACGCGCTCCGCGGGCGGGCAGCGCCGGCCGCACCGGAAGCGCCGCCTTGGGTGGGGAAGCCGTAGGGGAGGCGAGGGGAGGGGTTCCCTCCCCCGTGAGGCGGGGTTTTGGTCCCACCTCCCGGCCCTTCTTCATCCTCGCGAGCCAAGACGGGCGTCGGCGGCGCGGTCGCGTGGTCCGCGGGACGCTCGTGAGCAGTCCGCCGCCGCGAAGGCGGAGAACCCGGGCGATCCGTCATTCGTCGGGGAAGGCGCTGGGTGGACGACGGGTTTGGCGGCGTTTTGCGCGGGCAGCGCCCGTCCACGTTGCCATTCTTCCGGCGTGGGGTAGCGGGCCGAGATGTCGCAGTCTGCCTGGCCCCGCCCCTTGTTCACCGAGGGGGGCGGCGAGCTCACCGTCTCCTTCGTGGTGTACGCGCCCCACTTGCTCACCTGGGACTTCACGTTGTTCGAGGAGGGTTCGCCCGTGCGTGCGCTCCCCGAGGGCTTCGGCGTGCAGCTGTTCGCGCGGGCGGAGGCCCCCGAGTTCGCCGAGTGGGCGGACGCGCTGGTGGGCGGCTCCGACGCCCCACAGGCGGAGCAGCTCGGTGCCGCACAGGTCTGGTACGACGTGGGCGGGCGCTGCGCGAGCACCCCGGATCTGTCCGCGCTGCAGGCCGCCTGGGCGGTCGTTCGTGTGCTCTGTCGGGCCGGCGCTACCGGCGTCTGGGACTCGCTCGCCATGCGCTGGACGCTGGCCGCGGAGGTCATCGCCGCCGATCCCGCCCAGCCGGAGTTGGCGGCGGCCTGGGAGGTGAACGCGGGCGAGCTGGAGGGCGTCCCCGGCGCGGAGCCGCTGTGGATGGTCCACACGCTCGGCCTGGCGAAGTTCGGCCGGCGCGACCTGCTCGCTTTCGGTCCAGAGCGGAACGTGGGCTTCCTGCGAGAGCTGCTCGCGGGCGTCGCGATCGACCTCATCGAAGGGGCCGTGCTCGACGCTGGCGCCCGGGTCGAGAAGGCGGGGGTCCGCCTGGAGGCCGAGGGCTACGCCCCGGACTTCAACGGCCCCGATGTACCGGTGCCGTTCTTCGAGCAGCCGCTGCTGCTGCGACCGGTGGCGGTTGACGGGTAGCTCTCGTCGACGGCTCCCGGCGCCCACGCGTCATCCACGGGTTCTGCCGCCGGGCGGAGCCCGAGCGCGTGGCCCGTGGCGCCGACGACGAATCCAAGGGTTCTGCCGCCGGGCGGAGCCCGGTCGGCAGCAGCCCTTGGGGCACGTCGAACAAGGGTTCTGCCGCCGGGCGGAGCCCGGTCGGCAGCAGCCCTTGGGGCATGTCGAACAAGGGTTCTGCCGCCGGGCGGAGCCCGGTCGGCAGCAACCCCTTCCCCTACCCTCAACGTCCGATAATGTATATTATGTCAAGTATGCGATCGGCGGACCGGTCCCCCGCCCGCGTTCACCGCCCCGGAGTCCACGAGCTCTGGCCCGCGGACACGACTTCGTCGTGCCGAAGAAGCATTAAACAAAGCCGCGAACCTGCAGCTCACCTGCGAACTATGATCGCCATGGCCCCTCCACCCGGGGCCTCCGCAGCCTCCCAGCCCAAGGATCGCCGGGGGTGACCGCGTCACCCATCGAGATCCTTGGCCTCCGCGGCCCCTCAGGCCAAGGATCGCCGGGGGTGACCGCGTCACCCATCGAGATCCTTGGCCTCCGCGGCCCCCGGGCGGCGTGGGGCACCGCGGTGCCGTCCAAGGGCACGCCGCGCCGTAGCGGCGCAAAGAACGAACGCCCGGTCCATCGCCGGTGTCTCCTCCCCGACGCCGACCCCAGGAGAAGAATGCGCTCGGCCCAACCTCGCCGCGGGTTCGCGGCGCCGCAGACGCTGCAAACAACGCCGTGAAAGCAGGAGGTGCACAAGGAATGCGATCGGCCTGACCCCTCGGTGTGACCCCTCGGTGTCCCCGGAACTTGCTCTCCTCTCCGTGCCCTCCGCGCCCTCCGTGGTGGATTCGTCTACGACGGCCGGGTCGGCCGCACAGGGTCACGCAGCGCCGCCAAGGCGCAAAGGCAGAGCGCCTGGTCCATCGCCGGTGCCTCCTCCGCGATGCCGATCGCGAGCGCTCCGACCCTGCCCGCCTTCCATGACGAGTCGCCGCTTCGGAAAAAGCGAATCTCAAACACCCACTTCCCGCTCACCGCTCCGAAGGCCACGATTGGGGGGCGTTACGGGGGGCTTCGCCCCCCGTCCCATGATGAGGAGCCCTCCCGCGGCCGGGCCCTCCGCGATAGCCCGCGGTCCATGCTCCTCCTGCTCGCGGCCTGTGCGCCGTACCCCGAAGGTCTGCGCGCGACGCCCGACGGCGACGGTCCGCTGGTGGTGGTCGACTGGGACGCGAAGCCGCTCCCCGAGCTGCCGTTCCCCAACGACCTGGCCACGCGCAGCGACCCCACGAGCCCCACCGGCCTCCGGGTGAACATCCCCACGGACGCGTCCACCGCGATGGACAGGGACGCCCGACAGAAGCTCAACAGCCTCAGCGGCTTCGGCGTGTATGCGCCGATCTCCGTGGCGTTCTCCGCGCCGCTCGACCTCGACGAGCTCGCCGCCCGCCACCGGGACGACCCCAAGCTCGGCGCCGAGGCGTTCACGGACGACGCGGTCTTCGTCATCGACGTCACGCCCGACTCGCCGGACTACGGCAAGCCCGTGGCGCTCGACCTCGGCCGCGGTCGGTTCCCGTACGATGTTCCCAGGTCGGACCGGTACTTCCCCAACGACAGCCGCGCCGCGTCGCCCACGCTGGTCTTCGACACGGTGGAAGAAGACCTGAACGGCAACGGCGTGCTCGACTGGGGCGAAGACACCGACAACGACGGCGTGCTCGACCACCCCAACGTGTACCCCGACGGCGGAGACGCCCGGGAGAACCTGCTCACGTTCTACGAGAAGGAGTCCAACTCGCTGCTCTTGCGCGTGGACCGTCCGCTCCGCGAGAAGACCACCTACGCCGTGGTGCTCACCAACCGCCTCGTGGGCGTAGATGGCAATCCGGTCCGTTCTCCCTGGCCTTGGGTGAACCACCTCCAGCAGACCGAGGCGCTCCGCCCGCTCGAGGATGCGCTCCCGGACCTCGGCCTCGCCACCGACGACGTGGCCTTCGCCTGGACGTTCACCACCGGCGATGTGACGGGCGACCTCCGCGGCGCCCGCGAGGGGCTCCTGGGCAAGGGTCCCCTCGCCTCCTTGGACAAGGATTTTCCTGAGGGTGTCTTCGAAGCCGAGCCGGTCGACGACATCCCGGGCACCTCCCCGTGGGCGCTGCCGGTGGGCACGCTGCTGGAGACCCTCGTCGCCGTGGGCCTCTTCGACGGCGCTGGCGCGGACGTGCTTGTCGCGAACTACGGAGCCTTCGCCTCGACCGTGGTCGGCGGCGCGTTCCACACCCCCAACTTCTTCGCCGATCCCGGCGGCACCCCCGTGGCGTGGCCCGCCGCCGACGACAGCGACGACGTCTGGCAGGTCGATGCGTTCAACGGCACCTATTCGGCCCGCTCCGAGCGGGTGGTCTTCACGTGCGTGCTCCCGAAGGACGTGCCGCAGCCCGCGCCCGTGGTGATGTTCGGCCACGGCTACGGCTCCAGCCGCTTTGACTTCCTCGGCTTTGCCTGGGCGTTCAACCGCATGGGCTACGCCACCTGCGCGTTCGACTACCCCGGCCACGGCCCCACGGTGGACGCCGACCAGGAGACCCTCCTCCAGGCCGTCCTCGGCGCTCGCGGCCTGCTCCCGTTCTACACCCACCTCAAGGACAGCCGGTACCGGGACCTCGACAACGACGGCGTGGGCGACTCCGGCGGCGACCAGTGGACGGCCGACGCCTTCCACACCCGCGACATGGTCCGCCAGGCCGCGCTCGACCACGCCCAGTTCGTGGACAGCCTCCGCGCCTGCGGCACCGGGAAGATGACGTTGCCCGACGGCTCCGAAGGCATCTCCTGCGACTGGGACGGCGACGGCACCCCCGACATCGGCGGGCCCGACGTGGAGTACGACGTCATCGGCGGATCGCTGGGCGGGATCAACACCGCGGTGGCGGCCGGCGTGATCGACGAGGTGAAGTCCTGGTCGCCCATCGTCGCCGGCGGTGGCCTCCTCGACGTGGCGGTGCGCACGGAGATCGGCGGCGCGGTCGAGGCGATGCACGGGCGGCTCATATCGCCGTTGTTCGTCGGCTATCCGCAGGACGACGGCTCGCTCCAGGTGGTGCAGATCGTCAACTCGGTGCGCGACATGGTCGAGCTGCCGGTGGCGACGATCCCAAGCTTCCCGGCCGGCGGGAAGATCACCATCGAGAACCTCGACAACGGCGAGGTCGCGGAGGGCTACGTGCCGGTGGACGGGCGCTTCCGCCTCGGCATCCCGGCCGACGCCCCGAGCGCCTGGGAGAAGAAGGCGCTGGCGGACATTCCCGAGGATGGAGCCCCGGAAGGGAGCCGCTATCCCCTCCCCTCCGACGGCGTCGGCGACCGGCTCCGGCTCACGTTCACGGACGCGTCTGGCAACGAGGTCGCGGTCGTGGACCAGTGGGCCGCGGACACCGCGTTCCAGGGCGCGACCTACGTGGCCGGCGCGCCACTGGTGGCGGCCGCCGAGGGCCTCGGAAAGGTGCGTGGAACGCCCGACCTTCGCCGTACGGCGTTCATCTTCGGCGCGGTGCTCGAGGGCGGCGACCCCATCGCGTACGCCCGCCGCCTCACCGAGGACCCGTTCGACGGCAACCCCCGCAACATGCTCCTGGTGCCCACCCCGGGCGACAGCATCGTCTCGGTGAACGCCGAGATCGCCCTGGCGCGTGGCGCCGGCTGGCTCAACGACGACGAGGTGGACGACCGGTACGGCACGACAGTCGACCGCTTCCTGGTGGACCACCAGGTCGTGCGGGGGCTGGAAGAGTTCGGCCCGTACACCTGCGCGAACGGCGCGCCCTGCCTCTTCGACGCGGACGACCTCGACAATGGCACCGACGACTACGGCGCGCAGTCCGAAGCGCCGCTCCGGCTCACGTTCACCACCGCGGCGGGCACCAGCGGCATGCGGCTGCCGTACGTGAACCCCAACGGGCAGCACGGCTTCGCGATCCCCGAGCCGGACAAGTCCTTCGACATGTCGATGTTCATGGCGATGCAGATCGCGTCGTACTTCAAGAGCGGCGGTCAGACCCTCTCCGACGATCCCTGCCTCGAAGACGCGTCCTGCGCCTGGATCCCCCAGATCGACGGAGGCGGCGACACCGGCACCGGCGACACGGGTGACACCGGAGGTGCGCCTTGATCCTCCTCTCGCTCTCCCTCGCGCTCGCTGGGGACGAGGTGGCGGTGGGCGTCGACCCCGGCCTGACCCCCGCCCCGCCCGGGCCCACCGTCGTCCTCGCCCCGGCCGACACTCCCGCGCCGCCCCCGGCCAAGAAGCCGTGGTTCGTCAATACCGGCGAGCTCCGGCTCATCGGGTCGCTGCCCCCGGCCGACCTCGTGGTGGACCTCGACGGGACCACGCTCGGCCAGGGCCCCGTGCTCGACAGCCGCCTCCGCGACGGCTCCACCTTCACCTGGAAGGGCGTCGAAGCAAACCTCGAGTTCGACCTCTTCAACGCCCAGATCGCGGGCGACGCCTGGGACATCCGCGGCGAAGAGGACGCCCGGCACCGCGAGTCGGTGAACCCGATCGGCCCCGACTGGGCCCGCCTCCGTAAGCTCTCCCTCGGCGGGCGCATCGGCCCGATGATGGTCGAGGGTGGCGTCACCACCAGCCACTGGGGCCTGGGCATGCTCGCCAACGACGGCGCCCACGACCCCGAGTTCGGTCGCTCCGACTTCGGCGATCGGGTGATCCGCCTCCGGGTCGCCACCCAGCCGATCGCCACCCAGCCGCTGTTCGTGGCGATCGCCGGGGACCGCGTCCTCGACGACGAGAACGCCACCTGGGACCCCCTGGAAGGCGAAGGCGCCGCCGCGTGGCAGGGCATCGCCACCGTGATCTACGGCGCCAAGGAACACCCGCGGGTCGGCGTCTACGGCGTCTACCGTGACCAGATGGAGGCGGACGCCGTCCGGCACACGCAGGTGGGCGTGGTGGACGTGTACGCCGACGCCCCCGTGGCTACTCCGGCCGCGAACTTCCGCTTCGCCGCGGAGGGCGCGACGATCTTCGGCCGCACCTCCCGCGCGTCCAGCTACCAAAGCCGCGACGGCCTCGACGTGCTCTCCGGCGGCGCCACCGCCCTCGTCGAAGCGCGGATGCGCCCCCTCCCCCTCCGCGTGGCGCTGCGCGGCGGCTGGTCGAGCGGCGACGCCGACCCCAACGACGGCCAGAGCGGCGACTTCAGCTTCGACCGCGACTTCGACGCGGGCATGGTGCTCTTCGACGAGCTCCAGGGCGCCGTGGACGCCGCGAGCTACGCCGAGCTCAGCGACCACGAGAACGCCGGGCAGCCGCCCGACGGCGCCGAGACCCTCGTGGGAGAAGGTGCGTTCCGCCACGCGATCTTCGCCCAGCCGGTGGTGGAGGTGACGCCCCTCCCCTGGCTCTCCGTCAAGGCGGGCTTCACCGCCGCGTGGAGCACCCGGCCGGTCGAGGAGCCCTACGCCAGCTTTCGGGCCGGCGGCGTGCCGACGAACCAGCTCGGCCAGGCCACCTCCGGCTACGACCTCGGCACCGAGGTGGACTGGGCGCTGAAGTTCGGGGACGTGCGCCTGAAGCCCAACTGCCCCGCGATGCCGGCGCTGCTGGTCCAAGGCGGCCACGCCTTCGCGGCGGACAACCTGGGCGGCGGCACGGTCACCCTGGTCACGGCGGCGGCGCGCCTGCGCTGGTAGCGGCGGGGACGGGCGGCCCGTAGGCCTCCACGTCGGTGCGCCCGAAGCGCGCCGCGTAGTCCCACAAGAAGGCCTCGGAGAGCGGGTGGCCCTCGAGCTCTTTCGAGAGGGGGAGGCCGAGGATCCACGCGGTCGTGGGCATCACGTCCAGCATCGAGCTCCCGGTGAGGTGGGTCCCGGAAGCGATCCCCGGACCCGTCACGAAGAGCACGCCCGGCGCGGTGCGGCAACCGGGGGGTTCGGTGGGTTCGCGGCCGGTCGCGGCCGCACACGGCTCCGCGCCGTGGTCCGAGACGACGAGGATGGTGGTGTCGGGGGGCGTGGCGGCGATGAGCTCCCCGACGAAGCGGTCCGTGTACCGATACACGCCCTCGACGAGGCCTCGGTCCCGGTCGAGGTGCTCGGGCGCCCGAGCATAGGAGAAGGGCGCGACGAGGTCCCAGGCCAACGTCTGCACCGGGTCGGGGCCCCTCAGGTAGGCCACGGTGAGGTCCTTGGGGTCGGTCCGGAGCTTCTCCACGGCCGTCCGGACGGCGGCCGAGTCAAGCGCGTAGAACGTCTTGATCGACGAATAGGCGGTCGGCTGGTTGGCGGGCGCGGCTTCGACCTGCGCCCACTGGCCCGCCGACAGCCCTGCCCGCGCGAGGAGTCCGTCCTCGTCGATGGGCGGCGCGGAGGGGGCCGTCGGGGCGGCCGAGGGCGGGTCGTTGGTTTCATCGCCGACAACCTCCCCGGTCGGCCAATCGGCCCACCAGCTCAGCACCCCTACGGAGCGCCCGGCCTTGGCGGCGAGCTTCCACAGGGCGACCGCGTTCGAAGAGCCCGCTTCGGAGTCCGTCGGGCCGGCGCCCGTGGCGACCGTCGCCCAGACGTCCGCGCACACGGCGGACTCGGTGGTGTCCAACGCGGTCTGGGACGCGCCCTCCACCCAGAGCTTGCGAAAGTTCGGGAGCTCTCCATTGGCGATCATCGGGCCCATCACCTCCCAGCTCAGGCCGTCCACGCCGATGAGGAGCACCCTCCGGCTCACCGGCGCGGGCACCGCCTCCGTCCGGGGCGTGAGGATCGCAAACCCGCTCGGCGTCTCGGGGAGCCGGCGGAAGTCGGCCTCCAGATGCCCGGCCCCGTCGCCCCACACCGTCCAGCTCTTCTTCCGCTTCGCGTTGAGGATGACGTACTCGGCGTGGAGCTTGTCCACCATCGTCCTCACGTCGCTGTACGGGGACTCCGCGGCGAGCCAGTGGTAGTTGATGTACTCCGTCCGCCAGGAGACCCGTTGCAGGTTGCTCTCTTCGAAGGCCACCGTCGTCGGGGCCTCCCGGGAGCCGTGCTGCTTGAGCCAGCCGACGATCTCCGTGAAGCGGTCGTCGCTGTCGTCATCCCCGTGCCCGGCCTGGATGTCCTTGATGAGCTCGTAGACCCCCAACGACACGGTGGTCGACAAGAGCCCCACCCCGATCACGGCGGCGAAATGTCCGCGTCGAAGCAGCCACAGCATCGGGAGGACGAACGCGAAGATCGCGATCATCCCCTGCCGGCGGTAGAAGTACCACTCCCCGTTGAAGTGTTTGTGGGCGAGGTGGATGCTGAGGAGGCCGCCGAGGGCCAAGAGCACCATCGACGCGTGGAGGATCCCGTCCTCCCGCCGGAGCGCCGCGAGCTGCCGGCCGAACCAGCCGCGCGCCCACTGGTGGATCGTCGCAGCCGCGATGAGCACGGCGATCGGCAGGGCCCAGTGCGCGGCACCGAAGCTGGCGTGCCAGGAGTGGTCGTCGACGAGGTCGAACGCCACCGAAACGCCCGCCAGTCGATCGGAGACGACCTCCGCCAGGCCCTGATTCTCCACGATGACGTCGAACGGGGAGAGCAAGCCGTTGACCCGGTTCTGGTCGAACCGAAGCAGCGACAACGGGCCGGGATCGTCGAGGAACGTGCGCAGGTACGCCCACCAGCCCCCCAGCGCGATCCCGAGCACAAGCAGCGTGGACAGCCCGAGCCGAAGCCAACGGGCACAGTCGGGCCCGACCAAGAACCGCAGGAAGATCGTGCTCCCGACGGCGAGCGGAACGATCATGAACTGCGCGCGGGCGAAGTAGAGCAGGCTCATCCAAATGCCCAGCTCCAGCCCCCAGCGCACGGAGCTGTCGGACGCCTTCTTCGCGAGCCGCCAGAAGAAGGCGAAGAACAAGGTCCAGCTGATCCCCTCGGTGTAGGGGATCGAGGTGAACATGATGAACTGTCGGTTCGACGCCAGGATCGCGGCCACGACGTGCCCACCGTGGAACGGGAGCTTCGTCTCAGGGAAGAACGGCTGCGGCCAGACCCGTCGGCCGAACGCGAACGCGAAGAGGACCGCGGTGAAGTACAGCACCGTCGGCACCCAGTGGGCCGCCCGGTAGAGGTCGGTGACGCGCCCGATCAGCCCGAGCATCACCGGCCACAGGGGGTAGACGGAGGTGGGGTGCGGGAAGGTCTCGTAGCCGAAGTTGCTCAGCGAGACGTTGGTGGTGAAGCCGAGCCCGTCCCGCACGTGGCGGGCGATCTCGGTGTAGTAGCCGCCGTCGATGCTCATCCACCGCTGACCCGCGGCTTGCATGAACTTCAGCGGCACCACGAGGGCCAGGGGAAGCACAAACCACCATACGTCCGCCGGGACCCGGGAGAGGAGGGCCCGAATCCGCACCATCACCGCCCGCCCGCTCCAACCCGGTACACGCCCACGAAGTAGATCGCGAACGGCCCCCGCATCGGGATGTAGGAGGATTGGTCGAGGCGGAAGCCGCCCTTCTGGATGTTGGTGTCGATGTGGGCGGCGTTGTGCTCGTGGTAGTGCCCGGAGAACCCCGCGAGGCGGCGCCCGAACCGGTACGCCGCGTTCTCGGTCGGCAGGCTCACCAGGAGGCACCCGCCCGGCTTGAGCACCCGCTTGAAGAACGCGAGGACCTCCGCGGGCTCGTCGATGTGCTCGAGCACCTCGGCGGCGACGATCACGTCCACGCTCGCGTCGGCCACGTCGCGCATGGCCACATCCGGCTTGAGCAGGGTCACCCCGCCGAGCTGCCGCTTCTCCACGAGCATCTTCGCGGCGTCGAGCACGAGGTCGACCCCCACCACCGCCGAGGCCTTGGCCAGCTCGTCGGCAAAAAGCACGCCGGTGCCGCAGCCGTAGTCGAGCACGCGGCCGCCCTGCGGGCAGTGCTGGGCGATGAGCCGGGCCATCACCTCGATGCGCTTCCACGCCATCCACCGCAGGGCGGGGTTCTTGTGGAGGTAGCTGGGGATCGCCATCTCGTCGCGGTCCTCGGCGGGGAGGGCCGCGGCCATCTCGCGGAGGGTGTCGGCGTCAATCCGCATGGGGGGCTCCGGGGGGCGGCGCGGGGTCGCCGAGACGGGGGAGGTAACGGCGGGCGAGGTAGAGCTGCTGCTCGTGCACGCTCCGGAGCCGCGCGATCATCTGGGCGACCTGCCCCAGGCTGAACACCAGGATGGCCAGCCCGAAGACGAACGCCGAGACGAACCCGGCCCAGATGTGCGGGGAGAACTGGCCGGTGGCGAGGCGGTGCCAGAAGAAGAACCCACCGAACCCCATGGACACCAGCGTGAGCGCGCCGGTGAGGTTGTTGAACAACAGCGCCGGCGAGTAGTCGCGGATGAACCCGAAGATGATCCCGAGGGTTCGCCAGGCGTAGTTGAAGAGGTTGCTGGCGATGCGGCTCTTGCCGAACTCGCGCACTCCCCTCACCTTCATGGGCATCTCCGCCATGCGGAGACCCTTCTGGGAGAGCACGAGGAAGCTCTCCTGGGTGTAGGTGAACTTTCCGAGGAGCACCAGCCGGAGGATCGCCTCGCGGCTGTAGCAGCGGAAGCCGCAGCTGACGTCCTCGAAGCGCTGCCCGATGAGGCCGCTGATGATCCGCGCCATGCCCCAGTTGCCGAACTTCTTCACCCAGGGCATCTCGGGGATGAGCGCCGCATCCATGAAGCGGGAGGCGGTGACGAAGTCGGCGCGATCCTCCACCACCGGCACCACGATCTTGGCGATGTCCTCCGGGGCGAATTGTCCGTCGGAGTCGATGTTGACGAGCAGGTCGGAGCCACGACGCAACGCTTCGGCGAGGCCGGTCTGCAGCGCGATGCCCACCCCGAGGTTCCGGCCGTGGCTGATGACGATCGCGCCGTTGGCCCGGGCGATGTTCGCCGTGTCGTCGGTGGAGCCGTCGTCCACCACAAGCACCACCACCTCGCCGATGCCCGGGAGGCTCCGCGGGACGCGACCGAGGACGTTGGCCAGGGTGGCCGCCTCGTTGAGGGCGGGCATCATCACGAGGAGTCGGAGGAGGCGCGGAGGCTCGGCGACCATGCGGGTCCGGGGAGGGGCGCCGACTAACGTGGGGGCGCAGCTTCGTCCGGGGGAGCGTCGGGGATCGTCACGAAGAGGCTCGAGCCGAGCAGGGTGAACTCCGCGATGGACTGCATCACCCGCGCGGCGACCGACCAGGCCAGGACCAGGGGCGCCGGCGCGAGGTTTGAGAGCGCCGCGACGAGCACCGCCTCCCGGACCCCGAGGCCGGCCGGCGTGACGCTCGACACCTGCCCGAGCACGTACGACGCCACGAACCACACCACGAGGGAGCCGAGGTCCACCGACTCGGCGCCGGCGAAGAGCCGGGCGGTGAGCGCGAACGAGAGCCCGAGGAGCAACCAGCAGATCGCATTGCCGAAGACGAGCCCCAGCTGCGCCGGGACCGGCACCTCCAGGAGCAGCCCGGGCACCTTGCGACCGAGCGCGGGGAACCGGGCCGCCACGAGCTTGAGCACCACCGGGAACGCCAGGCAGCCCGCGAGGGCGACGCCCGCGGCGACCATCGCCAGCCCCGGCGACACCAGGCCTTCATCCGCGGGGGGGCGAAGGAGGATGCCCACCACGCCGAAGACGGCGGCGCCGGCCACCAAGAGGCCGCTCTCCCACACCACGAGCAGCACGCCGGTGGCGGGCGGGATGCCGAGCCGTGCGCCCAGCCGTGCGCGTTCTGCGGCAAGCACGACCTTCCCGGGGATGTACCGGTAGACGTAGCTCTGGAACCAGAGGCGGAACCAGCGCAGCCACAGCCAGCCGAGCGGATGACCGGAGCCGAGCTTCGCCGCGAGCACCCCGGCCCACGAGACCGTGGCGAGGCCGAGGAGCGCCGCCCAGGTGACGAAGAGCGCCGCCGCCACGGCCAGGGGCGATCCGGTGAACGCCGGGAGCGTGGCCGTGTTCCAGGCCGCGTGGAGCTGCTTGCCCGCCCAGCCCACCGCGAGCGCGGCGAGCGCCCAACGCACCAGGGAGAAGAGCTTGGCGCGGGAGGAGGCGGCCATGGGGCCGGCTGCGTAACCCGGGCTGGCCGCCGGTCCGCGTCACGCACGGTCGCCGCCGCAGCTTCCCTGCGCGGTGGACCGCCCCGCGGGTTAGCGTCGCGCCGCTTCGAGACGAAATCCATGCCTACCGTCACCGCCGAGCTCGCCGCCCTCCCCCATCGCCTCGCCGGCAAGCGCCCGACCATCGTCGTGGTCGGCCTCGGCTACGTCGGCCTGCCGCTGTGTGTGGAGCTGGCCGAGTCGGGCGCGCTGGTCCTCGGGCTGGACATCCACGCCGGCCTCTGCGCCCAGCTCAACGCCGGGAAGTCCCACGTGGGCGACATCTCCGACGCCGCGCTCGCCAAGGCGATCACCCAGGGCTTCGTGGCGGGCACGGACGCGAGCATCGTCGCCCGCGCCGACGCGATCGTGATCTGCGTGCCCACCCCGCTGCGCAAGACGAAGGACCCCGACATCTCCTACATCGTCGCCGCCGGCCACGCGGTGGCGGCGCACGCGGTGAAGGGGCAGCTCTACGTGCTGGAGAGCACCACCTACCCGGGAACGACCGAGGAAATCCTCGTGCCGATGCTGGAGGAGCGCGGGCTCGTCGTCGGGGTGGACGTGGCGGTGGCCTTCTCCCCCGAGCGCGTGGACCCCGGGAACCCCAAGTACGGCATCCGGAACACCCCCAAGGTGGTCGGCGGCGTGACCCCCCTGTGCACGGATGCGGCGGCGGCCCTCTACGGACGCTGCTGCGACCACGTGCACCGGGTGAGCACCCCCGCCACCGCCGAGACCGTGAAGCTCCTCGAGAACACCTTCCGCATGGTGAACATCGCGCTGGTGAACGAGTTCGCGCTCATCTGCCGGCAGCTTGGGCTCGACGTGTGGGAGGTCATCGAGGCCGCCTCCACCAAGCCCTTCGGGTTCATGCCGTTCAAGCCCGGTCCGGGGCTCGGGGGGCACTGCATCCCGATCGACCCGCACTACCTGGCCTGGAAGCTCCGCGCGCACAACTTCACCGCCCGCTTCGTCGAGCTGGCGGACGCGATCAACTCCAAGATGCCCGAGCACGTGGTCGAGGTGCTCACCGACGTCCTCAACGAAGACGAACGGTCGCTCAAGGGCAGCCGCATCCTGGTGCTCGGAGTCGCCTACAAGGCCGACATCTCCGACATGCGCGAGTCGCCGGCCCTGGAGGTGCTCCTCCACCTCGGCCACAAGAAGGCGATGGTGGCATACCACGACCCCTACGTGCCCACGCTCCTCGTCGGCGAGCAGGAGCTGCGCAGCATCGAACTGAGCGCCGAAGTGCTCGCCGGGTTCGACGCCGTGGTGGTGGTGACCGACCACAAGGCCTTCGACTGGGACTTCGTGCTCCGCCACAGCACCCGCATCGTAGATGGCCGGAATGCAACGGTTCGTGCCCGCGCCGCGGCGCCTGAGCTGGCGGCCAAGGTGCGCACCATCTGATCGCGAAGCAGGTCCGCGACGGGGCGGGGTTCATGTTGCCCTTCCCTCCCGGCCCCCCTCCACCCTCGCGAGCCAGGACCGGCGTCGGCGCCGGCAACCGGGCGCCCACGATGACGACGAGCGCCCTTGCCCGCCGCCACGGCGCCGACTGCAAGCGCCGCAGCGCGACTACGGGTCGTCCGCCTGGGTGGCCGCGATCTCATCGTCCCAGTAGGCGGGCGGCCGGTTCCACGGGTTGGGGAGGTTCGCGTCGGTGACGTAGACCCAGCCGATCCCGTTGTCGCGGGCGGTGCCGAGGGCCTGGCCGAGGACAGAGGCGCCGGCGCCATAGGCGAGGAACCAGAACCGCGCCGGGTCGTAGGTCGCCATCCAGTCCGCCGCGACGAAGTTGCGCAGGTTCACGACGTCGTCTTCGGCGACGACCAGCACGTCCGCCGTGGCGAGGTAGTCGTCGCAGTCGAGGACCTCGCCCGGGTTCAGCGCCACGAACGCATCGCCGTCGGGGTCCTGGCCGTCCGCGGCCGCCACCCGGCCTGCGTAGTAGTCGGCGTAGGTGGCGCAGTCGTCGGAGACCTCGTCGAGGAAGATGCCGTCCACCGCGTACCAGCTCGTGTACTTCGCGATCTCGGTGTCGACCTCGCCGCCGTCTCGCTCCCCGTAGCCGGTGGGCACGTAGCCGAGCACGAGGACGCCCTCCGCCTGGGCGGCGAGCACCGCGGCCGCGTAGGCTTCGTCGGCGTGGCCGCCCGGGCCGCTCGCCGGATTGATCACGATGAGCCCCGCCGTGGCCGCCGCGCCCGAGACGAACGGCTCCCAGGCCGGCCCCCCCGGATCGACGTACGAGGGGATGGCGAGGTGCAGGTCCCCGGCGGCGAAGCTCAGCTCCCCTCCCCCGCTGTCCTCGGCGGTGTCGACGGTGTCCGCCGAGTCGGCCGTGTCGGACGCGGAGTCGCCTCCGCCGGTGTCGACGGAGGCGCTGTCAGGGGTCTCGGACGCGCAGGCGAAGAGGAGGACGACCATGTCCCTCCGCTATCGCGGCGTTCAGCCGAGCGCGGCGAGCGCGGCCAGCAGCGTGGTGAGCTTCCCTTCGTCCGCCGCCAGCTCGGCGCGGCGGCTGGCGAGCAGCTCCGGCTTGGCCTTGGCCACAAAACCCTCGTTGCCGAGGAGGTTCTTGAGGAAGTCCACCGACTTCTGGGCCTTGGCGATCTGCCCGCCGAGGCGCTCCCGCTCCTTGTCGAGGTCGAGCACACCGGCGAGCGGGACCCAGCCTTCGATGCCGAGGACCACCACGGTGGCGGCGGCGGGCGGCTTGTCGCCGTCGACCACGGTCACGTTGGCGAGGTCGTCGAGCACCGCGGCGTACCTCGGGAGCGCGCCGAGGCCACGGGAGACGAGCTGGAGCGGCACCTTGCCGCCGAGCTCCTTCTCCGCCCGCACCCGCCGCACCGCGACGATCGCCTCCTGGAGCAGCGCCACCTCGTCGAGGGTGGCGTCCGCCGGCGGGAATTCTCCCGGCTTGGGGTAGGCCTGGAGCATCACGGTGCCCTCGGCGCCTGGCAGGTTCTGCCAGAGCTCCTCGGCCAGGAACGGCATGAACGGGTGGAGCATCCGCGCGACGGTGGAGTAGACCGTCCACAACGTGTGCTTCGCCGCCGCCTTCGCGGCCTCGTCCTCCCCGTAGAGCGCGGCCTTGGAGAACTCCAGGTACCAGTCGCAGAGCTCGTACCAGATGAACTTGTGGACCTCGCTCGCGGCGTCGTTGAAGCGGTAGCCGTCGAGCGCCTGCCGGACGTTGGCCACGGCCACCCCCGCGCGGGCGAGAATCCACCGGTCCATCGGGCCGGGCTCGGCGAACGCCGGCTTCTCGTTGACGTGCATGCGGAGGAACCGGAACGACTGCCAGATCTTGTTCTGGAAGCGCGTCCACGCCTCGACGTTCTTCTCGCTCCACGAGATGTCCCGGCCGAGGCCGGCGAGCGAGGTGAGCGTCATCCGGAAGGCGTCGGTGCCGAACTTCTCGATGGCGACGAGCGGATCGACGACGTTGCCCTTGGTCTTGGACATCTTGTCGCCGTTTTCGTCGCGCACGAGGCCGTGGATGTACACGTCCTTGAACGGGACGGCGCCCATCTGGTGGATGCCCGAGTACATCATCCGGGCCACCCAGAAGAAGATGATGTCGAACCCCGTGATCAGGACGCTCGTCGGGTACCACTTCTGCAGCTCGGCGGTCTTGTCCGGCCAGCCGAGGGTGGAGAACGGCCAGAGCGCGGAGCTGAACCAGGTGTCGAGCACATCCTCGTCCTGGGCCACGTTGGCGCTGCCGCACGCCGCGCACGCCGTGACGTCCTCACGCGCCACGGTGGTGTGTTTGCAGTCGGCGCAGTGCCAGGCCGGGATGCGGTGGCCCCACCAGAGCTGGCGGGAGATGCACCAGTCCTTGATGTCGCGGAGCCAAGCGTAGTAGGTGTTCTCCCACTGCTTGGGCCAGAACGTGGTGAACCCGTTCTCCACGGCCGCGAGCGCCGGCGCCGCGAGCGGCTTCATCTTCACGAACCACTGGGTGGAGACCATCGGCTCCACGACCGCGCCGGAGCGCTGGCTCTTGGGCAGCGTCATCACGTTGAGCTGGGTGCCGCGGAAGAGGCCGAGGGCCTCGATGTCCGCCTTGATCTGCTTGCGGGCCACGAAGCGGTCGAGCCCGGCGTACTTCCCGCCCACCTCGTTCACCTTCGCGTCGAGCGTGAAGATGGTGAGCATCGGGAGGTTGTGGCGCTTGCCGACCTCGTGGTCGTTGAAGTCGTGCGCCGGGGTCACCTTCACCGCGCCTGAGCCGAAGCTCGGGTCGACGAGAATGGCGTCGCCGACGATGGGAATCTCCCGGTCGAGCAGCGGGTGGCGGACGGTCTTGCCGATCAGGTGTTTGTACCGCTCGTCTTCCGGGTGGACCGCTACGGCCGTGTCGCCGAGCATCGTCTCCGGGCGGGTGGTGGCCACGACGATCTCGCCGCTGCCGTCGGAGAGCGGGTAGGCGAAGCTCCAGAGCTCGCCCTGGACGTTCTCCTCGGTCTCCACCTCCAGGTCGGAGATGGCGGTGAGCCCCACCGGGTCCCAGTTGATGAGCCGGGTGGCGCGGTAGATGAGCCCTTCTTCGTACATCTTCACGAAGGACTCGCGCACCGCCTTGCTCAGCCCTGCGTCCATCGTGAAGCGCTCGCGCGACCAGTCGCAGCTCACGCCGAGACGGCGGAGCTGCTTCACGATCTCTCCGCCAGAGTGTTCCTTCCACTCCCAGACGCAGTCGAGGAACTTCTCGCGGCCGAGCTCCCGCCGGTCGATCCCCTTGGCGCGGAGCTGCTTCTCGACGATCCACTGGGTGGCGATGCCGGCGTGGTCGGTGCCGGGGATCCATACCGCGTTGAACCCGTCCATCCGCTTGTAGCGGATCAGCACGTCCTGCAGCGTGTTGTTGAGCGCGTGGCCCATGTGGAGGCTGCCGGTGACGTTCGGCGGCGGGATCACGATCGAGTACGGCTCGCCCGGAGCCTCAGGATTTGGACTATAAGCCCCCGACTTCTCCCAGCTCTCGGCGTAGCGGGCGAAGGCGGCGTGGGGGTCGTAGTACTGGGGGAGCTCGGGGGTCGGCGTCGACATGCGGCCTCTCGGGCCGGGCGTCTAACCGGTGAACGGGTCCCGGGCAGCGCCTGCGGATGGAGCGGCGCCGCGACCAGGATCCGGCGACCTTCGGCGCGGCGAGCCTACTTCTCCGGCTTGCCGGCTCGCTCGATCTCGGCCATGCGCTCGCGGATCACCCGGCGGGTGATGGCGGGGAGCTCCTCGCGGAGCGCCTCCTCCACGGCGACCTCGACCATCTCCCGAAACGGGGCGCTGCTGAGGATCGCCTTGTTGAGCACCGCCTCCACCACCTCGGGGAGCACCGCGAGGATCGCCCGCTCCACCGCCGGCGCGACCACCGCGGGGTCGACGGTCACGGGGGGATGGGTGCGCCAGTCCCGAGGGAGAAAGCTGGCGATCCGCTCATCGCCCACGGCGGGGGTCGGCTCCACCGGGGCCGAGGCGCGGGGCGGAGCCGCGGGCTGCGCGGCCGCCGGGACCGGGAGCGGCTCGGGCTCCACCTCGGGCAGCGCCTCGAGGGCCGCGGAAGCGTCGACGGGATCGTCTTCGGCGCTCAGCGGGCCGAGCACCGCCTCAAGCTGCCGGCGCACAACCTCCACCGAGAGCGGGCGGGAGAGCCGGCCGTGGACCCCGTGCTCGGCCGCGCGATCGGCGTTGTACACGTCGAACCCGCCGGTGACCAGGAAGATCGCCGCCTCCGGGTGCCGCGCGCGGGCGGCCCGTGCCACCTCGTACCCGGTGCCGCGAGGGAGGGTGATCGCCGCGATCAGCGCGATCACCCCTTCGGTCTGGAGCTCCCGGTCGGCCTCGGTGGCGTCCTTCGCCGCACGCACCACGTAGCGCGTGCCCACGAGCGCCTGCGCGACGCGCTCGGCGGTCTGAGAGACGGGGTCGACCACCAGGACGACAGGTCCGGCCATGGGGACGCCTTATCGCTTCGGAGCCCGCCGTGTCAGGCGCGAGGCGTACTCAGGGCGCGACGTCGCGAACGACGGCCGCATGCACCACGCGCGTGACGAGCTCGATCTTCTGCCCGTCGGAGGTGTCGACGGTGTCGGTGTTCTGCATGGTGATGTAGAGGTTGGTGACGTCGGGCTCGATGGCGCTGTTCATCAGCGCCCAGACGTCGTCGTCCACGGTGAAGGAGTTCGCGCCGCCCGTGTTGCAGGTGACCGAGTCCGCCAGCTCCCCGCCGCTCTCGGCGCGGATTTGCACCCAGGCGTCCTCCCAGCCCTTCTGGGTCCACGACACGTCGACCGACTGGCCGAACGTTAGCCCGGTGGATTCGTCGTAGTTGCTGATCTCGATGTTGTCGAGTGAGCCGGCCTTCGGGGTGCGCGCGCCGCTGAAGACGCCGGCATCGGCGAGGGACGTTCCATCGCCGATGAGGTCTTCGGCATAGGTGCAGTTCTGCACGTCGCCGTAGACGTCGTCGAAGTAGAAGCCGTCGGAGAGGTTGGCCAGGGTGCCGGTGAGGTCCCCGTTGGTCCACGTGGGGTTCCCCGCGTCGGGGATGTTCTCGCCGCCCGAGCCCGCATCGCGAGGGAACATGTCGAGTCCGGCGGTGCAGCCGGCGGCCGGAAGGTCACGCGAAGCGAGCGAATCCGGAGCGTACTCCATGGCCACGCGGTAGCTGTACACGCCGTCGTAGTACTCGACAGGGTCGACCGAGCGGTCTTCGCACTGCCAGGTGTAGACGTCGGCGTAGAGGCGGGCATCGTCGTCGCCCCCCTGGCCGAGGGCGATCTTCTGCGGATCGCAGGCCACGAGCAGCGGGAGGGTGAGCGCCAGGTACTTCATCGATTCCATCTCCGCGCGCCATCGTAGCCGTTCCGCTTGCCGCGTGGCCACCAGGGTGTAAAAGCTGTGTGCAGCGGCGCCCGGGGGGCGTGGCGGAATGGCAGACGCAGGGGATTCAAAATCCCCCGTACCTTGGTACTTGCGAGTTCAAGTCTCGCCGCCCCCACCATACCGAACAACGCCCGTTTTCGCCGTGAGCGGAGACGGGCGTTTCGCGTTTTTGGACGAGGGAGGCGGACTTCCAGAGTTCAAGCACCCGCTCAGGTCCAGCCTCTTGCCTGAAGCGTGCCGCAGGACGATCAAGTCCCGTCATCGAGGCGCAGGAGCTGGAGGTTGAGCAGGACGACACACTCCGGGGGCTCCTCTTCGGCCACCACGGCCCGCACGGCGTTGAAGTACCCGTCATGGAGCTCGCGCAGCCGATGGAGCTGGCTCTCGGACACCGACATCACGTTGTAGGCGAACGCTCCATCGGAGCCCCCCTCCAGGCGATCGAGACCGACGCGTCCCCAGAATCCCTTGATCCGGCGCGCGGTCTCCTGCGACCGCCGGCTATCGACGGCCTCCACGGCGACCGGTCGCCATCGACCAGCCTCCAACGTGACCAACCCCGCCTTCGACAGCATCGCCACGCTGCGCTCGGCCTCCTCCAGCGGGAGTCGTAGGCGCCTTGCGATGGCTGCCGCGTCGCCGTCCGCCGAAGAGACCTCCAGACAGCGCAAGACGGCTACGGCCCAGGGGCACTCGATGGCGAGCGACCGACCGGCCTCCCGGCGTGTCCACACCTCGGTGATGGACGGGAGCTTCGCAGGGTCGACCAGGGCCGCCAGCAGGTCAACCACGCGGAGTGACGCGGCCTCGACGAGGCTGAGGAACTCCGAGAGCCGTGGCTGGGCCTCGCCCGACAGCCACCGCGCCACCGAGAACCGGTTCCGGTTCGCACGTCGGGCGATGAGCGCCACCGCAGCCTCGCCCTGCAGGTCACGAAGGAATCGACCCACGAACTCCGGGCTAGCTAAGTCGGCGTCGAGCAGCCAATCGGGGGCGGTCCGGTAGAAGCGGACGATGGCCGCACGAACGTCCACCCCCACGCTGGCCGCCAGCCGCAGGACCTCGGACGCCAACGGCGACCGATGGCCCGATTCCCAGGCGTAGAGCACGTTTGTCCGGTAGCCGAGGCGACGGCTCAAGGCGGGCTGAGAGCGATGACCACGCAATGCGCGAACCAGCTCCCGCGAGGTCTGATCGAGATCCATGATGCAGATTAGCACCAGCGTGAGCGCCAACGCACCACGGAATGTGGTCTTCTGCGGTAGACTTCGACGCGCGCGGTGGACATGTTGGGCGCATGCACACCTTGATCCTGTTCGTCCTTCTCGGCTGCGGCGGTCAAACCGGCGAAAACGGGGACCTGGGGTGCGAGCCGGTCTACACGCCGACGAGCGCACAGGACTCGACGCTCGGCTTCTCCGCAGAGGACGTCCTGGCGATGCTCGACGACGCACTGCCGGTCGAGGTGGTGTGGACCGAGATGACCCAGGGCGCCGAGTCCGCGGACATCTCGCTGGGGCTCACCGCCGACGGTGACCCGGAGCTCGCCGAGCCCGGCGGGGAAACCTCGGCCTGCGCCGAGACCGGCACGTGGCTCAGGGTTCCCGTACGCATGGAGATCTCGCTCGCGGGCGGCGAGGTGACGGCGTCCGGGAGCACGCACCTGGATGTCGGCGCGCTGGACCTCAGCCGCGTGGGCCTGTCGTCGGACTGGGACCTCCCTGCCGAACTCTCGGGCGAGTATGCAACGCAGTTCGATGCCTACTTCGAGGCTGAGTATGCATCGCGAGGTTTCAGCCTGGACAGCACGTGGATCACCTTCGCGGACACCTGGGCGGAGCCGGTCTTCGACATCGAGTTCCAGTCCACCTCCGCCGACTCAGGGTCGGCGGCCACCGCGTGGCGTGGGACGTGGACGTTGCCGTAGCAGGAGCGAGGTGCGCGGGGCGTGGGAGCCACACCTCGTTCACCCGATGTGCAGCCGCAGCGAACGATCTCCGAAGCGCGCCACCACCTCCACCTCACCGCCGAGCGCCTTCACGTAACGTTCGATGGTGGAGAGCTTCGTGTCCGCGCGCCCCTCGAGGCGGGACACCTCGGCCTGGGCGACCCCCATCGCCTCGGCCACCTCGACCTGCGACCGCCCGGCGAACGCGCGGAGCTCGCGCATCGTGACGACGAGCTGGTTGGCCGTCACGTCCTCGCCGGTCCGAGGCGGGCCGAGTTCATGGACGCGGGCGTAGAGGAACTCGGGCGCGAGGTCCAACTCCTCGTTCCACGTCACGACGCCCCTTTCGACGTGCGCCAGCTTCCACAACTCGGGGTCGGCGAGCGCTCCCAGCGCTCCTTCCAGGTCGCGCGAGAGGTCCGCCACCCCCCGGGTGCCGTCGTTGAACGTGAGGCTCAGCTTGTTGCCGGGCAGCGGCTCGACGCTTGTGACCTTGATCAACCGCATCATCCACCTCCGAAGGCTGCCCAACGGGCGAGCAGCGCTTCACGGTTCGCCGAGACGAAGTCCTGGACGACGCTCAGCTTGTTGCTGGGGAAGGAGCCCGCGTAGACGGAGCCGTCCGGGATGACCACGAGGACCTCGTCGTCGCCGTGGAAGGCGTGGACGTGCGGCGGCGCGTGGTCCTTGAAGTACATGTAGATGTCGACTCCATCGAAGGTGGCCAGCCGGGCCATGGCGTCAATATGGTGTAGACACCATATGCTGTCTACAGCATACGACTACGAAGACCGGGCGTCGGGCAGCAAGCTCAGGCCCGCACCGCGGGAAGCCGCCCCCGTCCCCCCCCGCGCCCCGAGGCTAGTTGGTGCGATCTCCCTGTTGAACCTGTCGAACTGTCCCTTCTCCTCGGGGGTCGGAGCGAGGCAAGAAGTTCGAACCTGTTCCAACAACCCCCACCATCGTAAGAACGCCGACTTTCGCGATGAGCGGGGGTCGGCGTCCTGGCTTTTTGCGGGTTCGGGGCGGGTTGTGCGGGTTCAAGCGTGAGGAGGGTGTGGCCCCTCACCCGCGCACCTACGGCTCGAGACTCCCGCCGAGGAGGATGCTCACCGCGCCCGACCAGTGGGCGACCGTGGAGTCGTCGGCCTGACCTGCGGCGATGTCGGCGAGGCCGTCGCCGTTGAGGTCGCCGAGCGCGACGGAGTAGGGGCCTTCGATGCGGGCGTCGGCGTCGGCGCTGGTCCGGGTCGCGGTCGAGCCGCCGTAGAAGATGTCGAGGATCCCAACGCTCGGAAGCGCCGCGACCACGATGTCGTCGCGGCCGTCGCCGTCCAGATCCCCCGCTTCCGCGGGGAGCCCGTTCCCGAAGAGTTCCCCGGGGGCCGTTCCATCGATCCGCCAGCCCACGCTCTCGGCCGCGGCCGAGCCGGTCGCCCGGGGCGATTGAACGTAGACGCGCCCGGTCGTGCGCCCCTCGTACTCGTCGCCGATGAGCAGCTCGGGGAGGCCGTCGCCGTCAAAGTCGCCGCCGCAGCTCAGGTAGTGACCGAGCATCCCGTCGTCGTCCGAGGTCGTGTAGACGAGCACCGAGTCCCCGGGCGTGCCGCCCATGCTGATGAGGTTCGTCTGGGCCGCGAACGGGGCAAAGGCCACGAACACGGCGCCGCCGCGGCCCCACGGCGGCAGCGTGGCGTAACCGTAGCCGTAGCCGGGGGCGCTCATCGCGGCGTCCGAGAGCCCGTCGCCGTCGAAGTCGGCGGAGCACACCCGAGTGCCGAGCGACATCCACTCGGCCTCCGCGGGGGTGTCGAACACCCCATCCGCGTCCGCGGCGTCGAGCTCGTTCAGGGGGTCGAGGAAGAGGTAGACCCGACCGTGCTCGTCGCGCCAGGAGCCGTCGAGCATTGCGTGTCCCCTCGCGCTGACGAGCAGCTCCGGGACCGCGTCACCGTCGGAGTCCGCCACCACCGCGACCTGTCCCCCGAACGAGTGCGCGTCATCCTCCACACCCATCGCGATCGCGTCCGCATCCGTGATGGAACCGTGGCACGTGCCGAACACCCAGACCGCGCCCTTGTTCCCGACGCTGGCCGACCATTCACCTCCCACCACGAGCTCGCGACAGCCATCGCCGTCCAGGTCGTCAAATGCGCCGGAGGGTACCCAGTTGAGCGTCACCTCATCACTCGAGCGTTCCAGGAAGAAGTCGTCATCGCTTGCCGTCCCTCCAGCAAGCGGGTCCTGGTACCCGTGCTGCACAACGTCTCGACCGGACGCCGTAGGGGCGTAGCCTCCACCGGCGATCAGCTCGGTTTGTCCATCGAGATCGAGGTCCACGGCGGCCACCCCATACCCGAATCCGTCGCGCTCGGTTTCCCCCAGCCAGACCGCGTCCCGGGCATCGGCCGCCGCCCAATCCCCCTCGATCCTGCACAGGCCGTCGCCGTCCCCGGCGCAGTCGTTGTCGAGGCCGTCCTCACACGCCTCGACGCCTCCCGGGTAGGCAGCGTCCGACGTGTCATCGCAGTCGGTGGCGTCCACCAGGTACCCAGCCGGGGCATCGCAAGCCTGGAGTGCTGCAGCCGGGTCCCCAAATCCGTCGCCGTCGGCGTCCGCGAACCAGGTGGGGGCATCGGCCGGAACCGGCGAGTCCACGTCGCCGTCGCAGTCGTTGTCGAGCGTGTCGCAGACTTCGACCTGACCGGGGGTTCGCCGCGCGTCCGCGTCGTCGCAATCGCCGCCGGATGCGACCGTGCCCGGGGTGCATGCGTCGCCCTCCAGCGTCACGGGCTCGCCGCCCGAACCATCCCCGTCCGCATCGACGAAGCAGTCGGTGTACCTCGGCGTCGGGGGCTCGGGGACGACGGGCTGGTCGATCTCCGGAGCGTCCGGCGCGGTAGGCTCGGGTCCGGGCGAGCAGGCGAGCAGGAGGAAGAACATCGTCAGTTGGTGAGCACGGCGAAGACGATGCCGGAGTCGTCCCAGTTCGACCCAACCTCATCGTCCATCCCGACCTTCAGACTCCCGCCGTTCGTGCACCAGTCTGAGTCCTGGATCATCAAGAACATCCCCTCGTGCGGCCCCGCGCCATCGACGAACACGAGCGGATCCGCGTTCTCCAGGCACTGGAGGTCGGGGGCGGTGGAGAACCCGTCGTCGAACCACACCTCGATCACCGAGTCGTCCTCGTAGGTCGAGCCGGTCCAGTACGTCACGTGCCAGTCGTTGCTGGTGTAGGCCTTGTAGTACACCTTGAGCTCGCCGCCCGGCATCGGGATTGTGCCCACGTCGTGACCATTGTTGATCTGGATGATCGGGCACGCCGGCGATCCACCAGTCGCGACGTTCCAGGTCCACTCGCCCGCCCCCGAGTCCCACGCGCCGGTCGCGAGCCCGATATCGTCGTTCCCCGTATCGGCGCACGATCCGCTCCCGGGGCGCTCGAGCTGGAAGAGCATGCTCGGGTGGGCATACGCGGTGTCGATGTACCCGTTGGCGATGTAGTCCCAGGTGACCCGGCTATGGCGGGCGTCAGCGACGTAGTCGGTGGCCGAAGTACCGTCCGCGGCGATGGCGACGTAGCCTCCACCATCGAGTATCGTCGTCGAGCACGTCGCCGCCCCGCACGACAGGCCGAAGTCGTCGCCCACCTCGTCGAGCGACTCGAGTTGGATGGCTTGGTTGAACCCGCTCGCGGGGTTCTGGCTCT
Organism: uncultured Pseudomonadota bacterium; assembly: GCA_903921785.1. Lineage (GTDB taxonomy): Bacteria > Myxococcota_A > UBA796 > UBA796 > SXON01 > SXON01. The sequence goes on along the minus strand of CAIXRH010000027.1, from coordinate 11,884 downwards.
GCACGAAGAGCTGCACCCGTTTCTCGCTGCCGTCGACGGTCAGCATGCTCCACGGGTGATCGGCGTTGTAGTCGTCGTCTGCGGAGTCCGTCGATCCGTTTGCAACCAGCACTGGCGAGTCCCAGTACGCCGAGGTGTTGAACCCGCCGGCGGGCCAGCCTGCGAAATCGTGGAACATGTACCAGACCATGCTCGGATCGGAGCCGACGGCGAGCTCGCTGTAGAACAGCGCCATCCGGCCATCAAGCCCGGTAGCCCACCCCGGGGGGTAGAAGAACGCCTGCGGCGCGTTCGGCAGCGGCGCCGCGGCTGACGCCTGTTTCACGATCATGCTCGCCGTGTACGCCTCTCCAGTGACGCCTTGGAGCACCCACTTCTCGGGTTGGGTGGTGTCGTGGTCGGCGGTCGCCGCGGCTGACTCGTAATTGCCCGACCCGTCGCCGTACCAGCTCGTACATCCAGCGTCTTCGCACGCGAAGATGCGGTAAACCATGGTGGTGTTCGCCCGGTGGGTGAAGTCGTCGGCCTGGGAGCTGCCGCTTCCCACCGAGACCGCAGGCGGGCGGGTTCCGGGGTTGGTGGGCGGAGTGGTGCCGTGCACCCGGTGTACCTCCAGGTGGTCGGTACCGTCCCAGTTGTCCCCGACCGAGTTGGTGCACGCCACCGGCGCGCCGGCCGTCCAGGAGAGGCGAAAGGCTTGCGATGCGTGTCCCGGCACCGGGTTCACGTAGAAGCTCGGTGTCCAGTTGCTGCAGTTTGCGGCCCACGCCGGCGGGGCCATCAGGAGGGCGGCGAACCCGAAAAGGGGATGGATGAAGGTGCGCAAGAAAGACCTCGTGAACCTGGAGTATACGGCGCTGCAGACGGTGGGCACAAGGGGTCCTGCGGCGGCGGGGACTCCCTTCCGCGGAGCGTGGAATGGCTCAGCGCATCGACGGCACCCCCCCATCCCACCCGCGCCCCGAGGCCCGAAGGCACGATCTCACCGTTGAACCTGTTGAACTGGCCCCGCTCTTCGGCGTTCGGAGCGAGGCACAAAGTTCGAACCTGTTCTAACAACCCCCACCACTCTCGCAGAACCCCCGCCTTCGGCTGGTCCGGAGGCGGGGGTTTCGCGTTGGGGGCTGAGAATTCCGACGAGCCACGAGTTCAAGCGCATCGAAGGTGCCCGCGAACCGGGTGACACTCGCACGCACCATTCCCCGCCCTTGCTGTGGGTTTCTCACGCGATGTGCAGCCGCATCGGCCGGTCCCCGTGGCGCGCCACCACCTCGACCTCACCGCCGAGCGCCTTCACGTGGCGCTGGATGGTGGCGACCTTCGGGTCCGTGCGGCCATCGAGGCGGGACACCTCGCCCTCGGCGCCCCCCATCGCGTCGGCCGCCGCCACGTGGGACCGCCCGGCGAAGGCGCGGACCTCGCGCATCGTGACGACGAGCTGGTTGGCGGCCACGTCGCTCCCGGTCCGGCGTGCCCGATTGAGGTCCGTGGGAGCGCGCCTACCGGAACTCCGGACCGAATCCCCGGCTGGGTTCCAGCTCACGACGGCACGTTCGACGTGCGCGAGCATCCACGCATCGGGCTCGGCCAGCCGGGCCGCCGGTCCCGCGAGGTCCGCCGCGACGCGGCACCCGCTACCACGCTGCCGCGTCGTCGAAGGGGATGTCCCAGCCGTACCACAGCCCGGCGGTGCCGATGTCGAGCAGCGCCACGGGGAGGTCGTCGCGACCGTCCCCGTCGACGTCGCCGGGGGGGTCGAACAGGTAGACATCGCCCGGGGCGAAGGGAAGACCGGCGAACGTGTCCCGCATCGTGGGCATCCGGTGTCCGATCACCCGCAGGGCCGCATCAGCACCCACGAGCAGGTCCGGAGCGCCGTCCCCATCGAAGTCACCGGTCGAATACCAGGAGATGCCGCCGTCGACCGTCGTGCCCACCCAGGACCCGGCGGCGTCGTCGAGCGTGACGTCGCCCTGCGCCGTGCCGTCGAGCACGAACAGCTCCCCGTGCTGGTATCCGAGGGAGTCAGAGAGGTCGTCTTCGACCAGCAGGTCGGCCGTTCCGTCCCCTGTCCAGTCGCCGGCGGTGCGAAGGCCACCACCGTAGCCGTACAGCTTGATGTTGGCACCCAGCGGCGTCTGGAGCTTGAGGAACGCCAGTTCGTCAACATCCCCGGGCGAGGCGGCGTCGGGACCGCTGATTACCCAGGCAGTCGAATCGCCCCACGCCTGGGTGATCGCCAGCTCCGACAGTCCGTCGCCATCGATGTCTTCGATGATCCGCGGCATGGCCTCCCCTCCCGCGCCGTCGACGTGGGACTCGGAGACCGTGATCCGGCGCCGCGCGAGGCCGTACTCGCCGCCCAAGTACACGTCTGCCACCGCGATGTCGTACCCGTACTCCCGCGGATCGCCGAACTCGGACGACACGAGGTCGGGCACGCCGTCCCCGTCGAGGTCGCCGTCCACCGACCACCAGTCGCCCACGCCCGGCTCCCCGAACCAGTAGTTCTCATAGAAGGCGTCGTATCCGTCGAACACGTCAAAGCACGCCCCGTCCGTCGGCAGTGGCGAGAAGATGATCCCGTACCCCCCATCGAACAGGTTCTCGTCGATGTAGTCCCCGAGCCCGTCCCCGTTGAGGTCGCCGCCAGGGCGGAGTGCGCTGGCGATGGGATGTACGATGCACCCCACGGAGCCCTCGGGCGGGAGCGGCTGCGTGTCTCGGCGCTCCCCGCCCTCGTACAGCGCGAACCCCGACCCGACGTCGCCGTCAGACGTGGGAAGGATGCGGTCGGTTCGCGCCAGGAAGTCGCCGTGCCCATCGCCGGTGGTGTCTCCCACGGGGTACACGCGGTTTCCCCCGTCGGTGGTGGTCGTGACCTGGCGCACGACCTCGTCCCACCCGCGGACTTCGCCGCAGGACCCCGGGGACCACGTCACCCCGTCGCAGTCCTGGTCGATGTCGTCACACGGGTCGGCCGCGCCGGGGAACACGGTGGCGTCGGTGTCGTCGCAGTCGTCCGGCGTCCACGCGCCGTCGCCGTCGGCGTCGGTCGGGGGCGGAGCGGTGTCGACCGCTCCGGTGTCCGCGGTGTCGGCGCTGTCCCCGGTATCCGCGGAGTCCCCCGTGTCGCCGCTGTCGGCGGGGGCGGCCGTGTCCGGCGGTGCGCCGGTCTCTGCCGGGGCGTCGCCGTCGGTCGGCGCCGGGGCGCAGCCGAGGATCAGAAGGAGGAGATGCGCAGGTCCCACACGCCACCTCCCGCGGTTGCCACGTACAGGTCTCGGAGCATCGAGGTCGGGGCGCCCTGGCCGGGCCCCCAGGCGAGGTCAAGGACCATCCGGTGCTCCAGATCGTCGCCGCTCAGCCGCTTCCAGCCCGGAGGAAGGAGGAAGGAAAGGCGCAAGACAATCCCCATTGGTCTTGCCACCATAGCATGCGCATCACACGACGGCCGTCGGGCGCCCACCCGATGGGAAGGTGTCGACCCGCGGGGCAAGGGGGTCGGACGGTGAGCTCCGGCCTCCAGCCGAGACCGCGGGAATTGGACGTGCGTAGTCAGGTGTCGACGCGTGCCGCGGGCGCAAGCGGTGTGGAGGCGGGCGGCCACGCGGGCGCTGCACGCGCGGGAGGCAGCTCACCTCCCTTGCACCCGCCGCGCCCCACCCGCGCCCCAAAGCTCGAGGGCACGATCTCCCCGTTGAACCTGTCGAACTGGCCCCGTTCCTCGGCGTTCGGAGCGAGGCAAAAAGTTCGAACCTGTTCTAACAACCCCCACCACTCTCGCAGAACCCCCGCCTTCGGCCAGTCCGGAGGCGGGGGTTTGGCGTTTTGCAGGTTTGAGGCGGGGCGGGGAGTTCAAGTCCGGCCTGGGCTCGGCCCGCCGCACAGCGCGCCTGCGCTCTTGCGACCGACGCCCACCGAGCAGCGCCACGGCGCCGCTGATCGAGGATGGCTCCGCGCCGTCGAGCACTCCCCTGCCGACGAAGCACCTCGCCCCCGGGTAGGCCATCTCGTGGCCCCCTGCCACGCTACTTCTTGGACGCTCGGACGCCCCACCGGGACGTATAGCCGACCCCGACATAGAGGCGTTCGATCGAGGACAATGGGATCGGGAGCACCCCCTGAAGGACGATCCCGTGGTGGTCATCGAAGTGGTAGCGCAGGGTCGGCGGGAGCACGGGGACCCACCCCACCCACGACTGATAGGCGCGCTCGTCGTGAATGGAATAGCCGGTCCCGCTGTTCGGATACTCGACCGTCTCGTTGACAAAGGTGAACTCGGAGCCGTAGTAGACGCCGAGATCGAGATCCCAGCGTCGGTGCTTCCCGAAGACGAAGCGCCAGCCGATCCCGCCCACCAGGCCGTGGTACCAGGTGCCGGTCTCGGTGAACACCCCGAGGTTGGCGCCGACGACGTAGGCCTCTTGCTGGGAGCTCACGCGAGCGCCCACCCAGAGCCCCTTCCACACCCCGTAGTCGACCAGGACGCTGCCCCCGGGACGGGCGCTGACCAACACTGTCGCGTCGACGTTGAGCGCGCCCTCGGTGTCGACTGCCAGGGCGGTACCGACGAGCAGAAGGGGCAGCATCACAAGAGCTCCCTAAAGCTGAGGGCGAGGGCGGGGGCGAAGGCGTCGGGGTGGGTGGTCCGCGAGAAGACCTCGTAGGTGACGTCGATGCCGTAGTCTTCCTGCATCGCTTCGGAGAAGTCCGCCGTGTAGGGCACCATCCCCATGGGTTCGTACTCGCCGCAGCTCACGACGATTGGGCCCGCGTTCACCGGCGCGGCGCCCAGCTTGCTGAAGAAGAGGCCTTCGTCCCACCACATCGACGGACTCGCAATGCCCGCCCGGCTGGCAAAGGCGGTGTCGTACCAGAACGTGGCGCTCAGGAGCCCACCGAGGGAGTGACCGAAGGTGATGCGCTTGTCCGGAGCGCCGCCGACGCCTTCGACCTCAACCAACGGCGCTACCTCGTCCATGACGAAGGCCATGAAAGCCGCCTGGCCTCCGCCATTGCCAGAGTAGCCCGGGGTAGGGGTGAAGTCGTAGACGCGATTGGTGCCTGGCACGAGAGCCAGCACCGCCGGCTCGACCCCATCGTCCAGCGCGGTGGCGTACTCCGCCAGGACCAGGTCCGCGTTCTCGACACCGTCAAAAACGTACATGACCGTCGCGCCGTCGCGCTCGGTCAGCGCCTCCGGCGTGAAAACCTCAACCGTGTAGGTGGTACCGGTGTTCTCGCTGTCGATTTCGAAGGTGTCGAGCGCGCCGGGGGGCGGATCACCGTAGCCGCAGGCCGTCAACACGGAGAGGAAACCGAAGAGGGTGCGTCTCATCGCTCGGCGAGCCGCTTCAAGACCCCTGACCGCACGTCCGACCAGGCGATGCCGCGCCGCTCGCCGCTCAGCTCGCGCGCGTCCGCAGCGGCAGCTCGCCGGTCGAGCTCGGCGCTCCACGCCCGCTCCCAAGCGGGATCCGCGGGGCCCTCCACGCTGTCGATCAGCTCGGCCGCCAGCCGGAGCCGGTCAGCCTCTCCGAGGTTGAGGGCCTCGATCGCGACGGTGTGGAAGCTGGATGCCATGACGGCCAGCATAGTCGCGCCGGCCGCGGATGACGACGGCAACGCCGCCCCCACCACTCTCGCAGAACCCCCGCCTTCGGCGCGTCCGGGAGCGGGGGTTCGAAGTTTTGGCGGTTCTCGCTCGGTGCGAGCGTTCAAGTCTGGTCGGGGTTCGCGCCGCGGCACTGACCGGATCGGGCGACAGCCATGGGAACGCGATGGCATCGCGAATGATGACGGTCTATGATGACATCATGCGAACCATCATCGATCTCCCCGAGGACCAACTGGCGGCGCTCGACGCCTGGCGGGAGGCGCGTGGCGTGAGCCGGGCTGAGGCCGTGCGTCGGGCGGTCGCCAAGCTGCTGGACACGGATGACGCCCGTGAAGAGGCCCTGGACGCCGCTTGGGGGTTGTGGAAGGCGCGCGCCGTCGATGGGCTCGCCGCGCAAGAGCGCCTCCGCGGCGAATGGGACGACCGATGAACGTCGTGCTCGACTCATGCATCCTCATCGACGCGCTCAACGGGTCGGAGCCTGCCCGCACCTACCTTCGCGAAGCGCGGAATGCAGCCATCAGCCGCCTCACCTGGATGGAGGTGCTGGTCGGCGCGGCCGGCGTGGAGGAGGAGAGGACCATCCGAGGCTTTCTTTCGATCTTCGAGCTCCTTCCGATCGACGAGGCAGTGGCCGAAGAGGCGGTCAAGTTGCGGCGTTCACATAGGTTGAAGCTCCCCGATGCGATCATCTTCGCGACGGCGCGCGTACATCGCGCCGAACTCGCGACACGCAACACGAAGGACTTTCCGGCAGGAACGCCCGGTGTGGTCGTTCCCTACCTGCTCGCGTGAGCACCGACCGGTTCCCCTCGGCGCCGGAAGGTTGGCGTCGCCGCCTGGACGTGACGCGCTTCGGCGCGGTGGGGGCGACGGCGATCGACCGCGTCATCGTCCTGGTCGAGCAAACCGCCTACGACGGTCAAGTGGAGGTGGAGGGCGAGTTCTGGGCCGTGGAGCTGGCCGATGGTGGTCGCGAGCTGTTCCTCGGACTCCAAGCGGCGCCTGTGCCCGCTTTGCCCCGGGGCTGCTGCGCGCCTGCCTTCTGTCCGACCCGTGCTCGTTCGCTGAGATGATGGCGGTGGAGCAGGGGTTCGCGCGAACTGCGGTGGTCGCCCCCGGGCGGATCGCCGACGTCGTGCTGCGGGAGCGAGGCCAGGGTGAGCACGTGTCCCCTCCCCGGTACGAAGATGACTCCCTCACGTTCCAATGCTACCGACCGCGCCGACCGCCGTCCCATCCGTCCGACCAGCTCGTGACGCTGCGATGTGCCTGCGATGGCAGGCTTTTGTCGAGCGTCACGGTCCTGGAGTGGGGTTGAGCGTCGGGTCAGCTCGTGGACCCGCCCTTCCCACCCGCGCCCCGAGGCTCGAAGGCACGATCGCCCCATTGAACCTGCCGAACTGGCCCCGCTCTTCGGCGTTCGGAGCGAGGCACAAAGTTCGAACCTGTTCGAACAACCCCCACCATCGATTGAACCCCCGTTTTCGGCGCGTCCGGGAGCGGGGGTTCGACGTTTTGCTGGTTTGAGGCGGGCCGGGGAGTTCAAGTCTCACCGGTGGTGCGCGTCCGGTTCGAAGCACGTGCTTCACGGCTACTCCCCTTGATCGTCGTAGAGCCCCATCTCCTGCGAGAGCCGCGTCAACTCGGCAAGCGCCTCGTCGCGAGCCAGGTTCCCGTCCCGGAGCACCCCGCGCTCAACCCATCTCTGGCCGTCCGGGCCCAAGAAAGAAACGAGCCCGGCCACCGTCCGTTCGGCTTCAACGTCACCTTCCCTCTCTCGAAGGTGCTGCGCAACTCCGGCGAGCGGAACGGCGCGCGCGCGCTCGGCTTGGAGCACGGGCCAAAGGCCATCCCGGATCGCGGAGATCACGTCGGGGAGCTCCGGGCGCTCAGCGCTCATCGACCTCCGGAGGAACGCGGTCCACTGGACCAGCTTGGAAGCATCCGCCGCGAAGGCGTCCGAGAATGCGTCCGGCATCGACTCCGGGAGCGGCGTGCGTCGACGTGCAAAGGTGGACCCGATGGCCTGGTCCAGCCGCTCGTCGAAGGAGACCGTCCGTAGGAGGAGCCAAACGTCGTAGAAGTCCTTCATCCGGCTGTTCTCTCGGCCCAGGTTGACCATGGCCTGGAGCTTCTCGGCCAGCACGACCTCTCGGGGGTACGCGCGCAGGCGAGGAGCGACGAGCGACAGCATCGTCGGGAGCTCGATGTTCACCGGCGCCGGGTCCACCACATCGCCGAATCCGATGTCCACCTGGACGGCGAGCGCCGCCCTTGCGAGTCGCCCGCGGACCGTCACCCGCACCCCGCCGTACTCGAGGCCTTCCCGGATGGGTGCTGACACAACGCGCTCGGTGTCAAACACGACCCCGTCCTCCTCACAAGGCACTGCGGCGATGCGCCGGAACAGGGCGACGAGGCGCTCAGGGGACGCATCCCCGAACCCGAGCAGATCGATGTCCTTGGTGGCACGGTGGGGTGCGCCCGCCCAGACGAGGAACATCGTGGCGCCCTTCAGCACGAACGCACGCGACTCGGGTACCGCCGACAGCCTGTACAGGAAGCGCTCGTTCGCGTAGCGGAAGAGCACGTACTGAAGGTCCTGCCGGTTGGCGACAGCCCAGTTCTTGAGGCGCGCGAACACGGACGCGGAGATGTTCGTGGTCATTGTAGGGCTTCCAGGTAGGGGCGCATCACCCTGGAGACCCGGCAGAGCTCGGCCATGCGCCGGAGCTGGTCGCGGCCGCCGGGGTACGCCGCCAGGTACCCCCGGAGTGACTCCACCGCGACGTCGAGACCGACCGTGGAGCGCCACTTGAAGCAGTCCGCAACCGTGCGCGCGGGGTTCGTGAGGGTCACCGTCGCCCCGCCGATCACTCGCTGTTCGATGCCCGCGCTCAGCAGGGCGGCGCTCGTGTACACGACGTGAAGGGGCGGCCAGTCCAGCCTCGGCGGGCGTCGGTGCTGTTCCACCGCCACCCAGACCTCCGGCGTGATCCACGTCGAGAGTCCATGGACCTGCAGGGCCGATGCCAGGCACACCACGGCGCCTGGGATGCGCACCGCGACCACGCCCAACGAGCTCCCGTCGCCCAGCGCAGCGCCCGGGAGGGCATAGACCCCGCGGGCGACACGCTCGAGCTTCCCGCTTCGCACCAGCCGGGTGAGCACCACCTGCGGGACATGGGCCGCGACCGCGTCCCGCGCACGCACGAGCCCATGCTTCCGGGCGATGGAGAGGAGGAGTTCGGTGTTGTTGGGAACGTCCAGCATGTTCTTATATGCAGGTAGTTTAGTGTAATCACCTGCGAATTCAATCGCAAGCGTCTTGCTCCGCTGCTCGCGAGGTGGAGGCGACCAGCCCCCGTCCCACCCGCGCCCCGAGGCTCGAAGGCACGATCCCCCCATTGAACCTATCGAACTGGCCCCGCTCTTCGGCGTTCGGAGCGAGGCACAAAGTTCGAACCTGTTCGAACAACCCCCACCATACCGAGAAGCGCCCGTTTTCGCCGTGAGCGGAGGCGGGCGTTTCGCGTTTTTTCACCGAGAGATGAGGGCTTCCAGAGTTCAAGCACAGGCGAGGGTCGAGGCGCGTTCCTGAAACGCGCCGCCGGAGCCACGCGTCGCTCACCCGATGTGCAGCCGCAGCGACCGATCCCCGAAGCGCGCCACCACCTCCACCTCGCCGCCGAGCGCCTTCACGTAGCGCACGATGGTGGAGAGCTTGGTGTCCGCGCGACCTTCGAGGCGGGACACCTCGGCCTGGGCGACTCCCATCGCCTCGGCCACCTCGACCTGCGACCGCCCAGCGAACGCGCGGAGCTCGCGCATCGTGACGACGAGCGGGTAGGCCGTCACGTCCTCGCCGGTCTGAGGCGGGTCGAGTTCATGGACGCGGGCGTAGAGAAGCTCAGGCGCGAGGTCCAACTCGTCGTTCCACGTCACCACTCCCCGCTCGACGTGGGCCAGCTTCCACAGCTCGGGATCGGCGAGCGCTCCCAGCGCTCCTTCCAGGTCGCGCGAGATGTCCGCGACCCCCCGGGTGCCGTCGGAGCCCGCGTAGACGGAGCCGTCCGGGATGACCACGAGGACCTCATCGTCGCCGTGGAAGGCGTGGACGTGCGGCGCGCGTGGTCCTTGAAGTACATGTAGATGTCGACTCCGTCGAAGGAGGCCAGCCGGGGCACGGCGTCAATCTAGCGCAGACACCATATGCGGTCGACAGCATATGACGACGAGGACCGGGCGTCGGCCAGCAAGCTCAGGCCCGCACGGTGGAGACCGGCCTCATCCCTCACGCCCCGACGCCAGAGGATACGATCTCCCCATTGAACCTATCGAGCTGGCCCCGCCCAGCGGGGTTCGGAGCGACGCAGAACGTTCGAACCTGTTCCGACGTCGACCCGCACGCGCAGGCTCACCCTCCCGCTCGCGGGTCGCTGCGGCCCGCGCTTTCAGGAGACGCTCGTCAACCGGAACGAAGACTTCGGCAAGGGCGCCGTGTCGGTGACGGAGATCAACGCGGGTGGCTCGTCCGCGAAGGCAACGGTGGAGGCGCGCACGGAAAGCGTCGTCTCCAGCCAGGCCACGAGGGGGTCACCGCGCCTCACCCAGGCAGCCGGAGGGCGAGCGGCGCACCGACAGAATGACCTTTTGAACCTTGGTTGTCCCCCCTCCCGGCCCTTCTCCACCCTCGCGAGCCGGCACAACCCTCGGCGCTCGGCGGCCGGGACGCCCGCTCCGGTCCCCTCTCCGCCGACCTCCGCGCGCCGACGTCGGTCTTGGCTCGCGACGGTCCTGCCGAGACGGGAGGGGGAACCCTGAGTCTCCCCTGCCCTCGCCTGCGCGACGCTCAGCGAGGGAGGATCACCCCGGGCTTCAGCAGCCCGCGCGCCCCCGGCTCATGCACCCACCGGCACTCGCCGGATTGGCAGGTACACGCCTTGAGATCGTCGAACGCGGGCAGCACCTCACAGGTGGTGACGATCCGGGCGGCGTTCGGCGCGGCGACGCACACTTCGTGGGAGCAGCCCGCCATCGCGCAATCGGCGTCGGCCGAACACTCCCCCGCGGTCGTCGGGCCCTCGATCCGCGCGCTGACGGGCATCGAGAACCCGGGGTCGCGCGCCGGGCCTACGGGGAGCGGCGGGAGGAAGCCGCTTGGCCGTTCGGCGTCGGTCGACGCTTCTTCCTGGGCAGTGGGCGCCGTCGCCGCCGCCTCCCCCGCCGCCGCGACCGGTGCGGGGGATGCGACCGGCGCCGCGGGCTCGGGATCGTGGACGCAGGCGGAGACCAGCAGGAGCAGCGTGAACATCGGCAAACCGTAGCGTGCCGCGCGCCCGCGCACCCGGTGCCCCGCCGCGGTCCGCCGCCCCCCGTGGGACCGGATAGGCTGCCTCACCCCTGGGGACCCATGTTCAAGTTCGACGAAGCGTCGGCCGCTGAGATCATCGCGGAAGAAGCCGCGCTGGCCACCCTGCGCAGCTACTCCATCGCGGAGGTGCTCGCCGTGGTGGAGGATCGTCAGGATATCGTCACCGAGGAAGACGCGTTCAACGCGCTTATGTCGGCGATGTACCAGCTCAGGCCGGTGGGCCATGTCTGAAGGGGTCAAATTCCTCACCCTCGGGACGGTGGCGCAGCGTCAAGAGCTGGGGTAGACGCGCGGCGCTTCTTCGAGGTCCACATGGTCACCCTTCTCGCTCTGCTCTCCCTCAACGCTTGCGGCACCACCGCGCCCCCCGCGCCGAAGGAAGAGCCCAAGCCCGCCGAGGTCACCCCCCCGCCCGCGCCGCCCCCGGTCGCCGCCCCGGCCCCCACGGGCCCCTACACTCCGGACGACCTCGCGAAGGCCGCCTACGAGAAGGCCAAGGCCGCCGGCGTCGACGCCGCCACCAACCCGAAGGCCGGCGACCCCGCCGCCATCGAGGCCGGCAAGGCTCAGTGGATGAAGTGCGCGACCTGCCACGGCGAGAAGGGCGCGGGCGACGGCGTCGCCGGCGCGGCCCTCCCCCAGAAGCCGGCCCAGTTCACCTGGAACGAGCGCTGGGACGCCACCTCCGTGGGCGTCAAGCACTGGATCATCATGAACGGCATCGCGGGCACCGCCATGGCGCCGCTCGGCCTCACCGACGACCAGGCGTGGGAAGTCCTCGCCTACGTCGACGGCACCCTCCGCGCCCCGGCCGCGGCCCCCGCCGCCGCGCCGGCTCCCGCCGCCGCTCCTCCGGCCGCCCCCAAGTAGTCGCGCCGCGGCGCCCC
>CAIXRH010000026.1 GCA_903921785.1 uncultured Pseudomonadota bacterium | reverse complement strand
GGGGCCGGGGCGGCCACCGGGGCGGGCGCCGGTCCGTAGACCAGCGCCGGCGCGGGGGCCGAGGCGCCGACGCGATGGCCGGAATGCGCCCGGGGGGCAGCGGGGGCGGCCTCGGGGGCGGTGGTTGCGGCCGCTGGCGCAGGCGCTGCCGCGACGGTGGTGGGCTCGGCCGGGGTCGCGGTGGGCGCGACCTCGGGACCCGCGAACGCGAAGCTCGCGAACAGCAGGACGGGGCTCATGACGCGCTCCGCACGTTGGACTCGTCCAGCACTTCGGTGATGCGCAGCGCCATCTTCTCGCCCACCATGACCACCTCGCCGCGGGCGATGACCCGCCCGCCGACCACGAGGTCGAGGGGTGCGTCGCTGCCGCGGCTCAGATCGACCACGTCGTCGCGGTCGAGCTCGGCCAGCTCACGGATGGTGAGCCGGGTGCGCCCCAGCTCGACGATGACCTCCACGGGGAGGTCGCTCAAGAATCCAACAGGGTTCCGGTCCGACATCGGTATCTCGCTCCGATACCCAGTCTTCGGTCACCCTCGGGGGATCTTGAGCCGCGAGATCACGGATTCGCGGGAATTCCCACGACGCGTCGCGACACGCGGAAACAGCGGACCCCATCACAGGCGCCCGGATCCCCGGCGAAGGAGGGGCGCCCGTTCACCAGGCCGCGCGCTTCCCCGACGCTGCCCAGCGGCAGCGTGTCGCCGATGCGCAGGGAACGAAGCGCACCCAGGCTCGCGGTGAGCCGGGTGAGCTCCACCACCAGCTCCACCTCGCAGCCGAGGAGGCGCTCGTAGTTGCCGCCGCGCCGCGCGGCGGTGCGGGTGGTGGGCAGGTCCACCATGCCGACGACGCCGCGGAGCAGCACCACCGGAATGGCGAGGAGGATCCGCCCCATGGGCTCCTCCTCCGGGCCACACTCGAACGTGGCCGCGACGATGGCTGTGCCCAGGCTGTTGTCGACCACGCCGTGGCGGTTTCCCACGGCGGGTCGGGCCTGCATCCGGGGCGCCGGTCGCGCCGGCCAGAAGGACTCCACCGCGCCGAAGAGCTCTTCGCACATGCGGCTGGCCACCCGCAGCTCCACGTCCGTAGCCGGGCGGCTCGGACGTTGTTCCTGAGGGGGCGTGGGGTCGCCGAAGAGGCGGGCGGTGAGGCGCTCCAGGAGGGTGCCGTCCACGGCCGCGAACCCAGAGACCGAGCCGCGCTCCACGTAGAAGCCGGACCAGGCCTGGATGTCGACCGAGTCGGGGTCGTCGAGGAGCTCGGAGACGGTGCACAGGCGGGTCTGGACGACCCGCACCGGGGTGTCGGTCCCGGAGCGGGTGAGCATCCGGGTGCGCAGGCGGCGCACGGAGTGACGGAGGCAGTCCTCCATCAGCGGGATCGCGGCCTGGAGCTCCCGATCCTGGGCGAGGACGGCGCCGGACATCAGCTCACCACGAAGTTGGTCAGGTAGACGGAGCGGATCACCACCGGGTCGGCGATGCCGCCGATGCGGGTGAGCAGCTCTTCCTTCAGGCGGGTCTTCCCGTCGGTGCCCTCGAGCTCCGACCAGGTGTAGTCGCTGACCACGGCGATGATCGAGTCGCGGATCCGCGGGGTGAGCTCCTTGAGGCGCTCGGCGGCCTCGGGATCGGCGTCCACCTGGACTTCGAGGCGGAGGATACGCCCGCCGCCGCTGCCGCGGAGGTTGATCGTGAACTGGCCAAGGTTGGTGATGCTGCCGACGGACTCGGCCACCTCTTCGTGGCCGCCGTGTTTGGCCTCGCCCTTGGCTTCCGCCTCGGCGCTCTCCTTCTTCTCCTCGCCCTTGGCTTCCGCCTCGGCGCTCTCCTTCTTCTCCTCGCCCTTGGCTTCCGCCTCGCCCTTCTTCTCCTCACCGCCCTTGGCCTCGGCTTCGGCGGGGGCCGCCTCGGCCGCGGCTTCTTCGTCCTCGCCCTCGGGGGCGTCCTTCGGAGCGAGGAAGAACATGGCGCCGGCGCCGCCGCCGAGGCCGAGCAGGAGCATCGCCACGAGCGGCAGGAACTGCTTGACCTTGGAGGGTTTCGGGGTCTCGACTTCGTCGTCCATGGGAGTCTCCCTTCCGGCGGCGCCGAACTAGATGAGCTGCATGAGGGTCTGGAGGGTGTCGTTCGCGGTGCTGATCACCTTGCTCGACGCCTGGTAGGAGCGCTGGGCGGTGATCATCGACACGAACTGGGACTCGAGGTCCACGTTGGACTTCTCGAGCGAGTTGCCCGAGATGGTGCCGCGGCCGCCGCTGCCGGCCATGCCGACCGCCGCCTGACCGGCCGCCGGAGTGGCGCGGAAGAGGGCGCTGCCGACCCGCTCCAGGCCGCTGGTGGCCTGGAAGGTGGCGAGACCGACGCGGCCGACATCCACTTCTTCGCCGTTGCTGTATGCGCCGGTGATGGTGCCGTCGTCGCCGACGCTGAGCCCGGTGAGCTCGCCGGTCATCGTGCCGTCCTGGGCGATGGCGGTGAGGCTGGACTCTTCGCCCGACATGGTCACCACGCCGTCCGTGGCGGTGCCGGTGGCGTCGAGGCCGAAGTCGAAGTTGATCGCCGGGGTATCGGTGCCGCCGAAGGTCCACGCGGTGGTGGCGGAGGTGTCGGTCTGGGTGATGCCGGTCAGCGTGCCGGCCGTGTCGAACGTCAGGGTGCCCGAGGCGATCTCGAAGGCGTTCCCGGTGTCGCTGCTGTACTGGGTGCCGGTCGCGTCGTAACACTCGCTGGCGTCGGCGACGGCGCGCCAGGACCAGTCGTTGGTGCCGCTGCGCTCGAAGAGCACGGTCACGTCGTGGCCGACGCCGCGGCTGTCGTAGATCGTGGTGGAGGTGGTGAAGTCCGCCGCGTCGCCCGCGTCGCTCAGGGTGCTGGTGCCAGCGCCGGTGCCGTAGAAGTCGAGGGCGGCGACGTCGGTGCCGATGGTCTCCTCGGCCGAGAGGGAGGCTTCGAGCGTCACGCTCGTGGTGCCGGTGCCGGCGAGCGCGGTGGTGGGAATCTGCAGGTCGCCGAGGGCGCCGGAGATCGAGGTGCCATCGCCCGAGTAGCCCTGGACCCGCAGCCCGGCGCCGTTGACCACGTAGCCGGCGCTGTCGACGCCGAACTCCCCGGCGCGGGTGTAGAAGTCCTGGATGCCGTCGCTCACGACGAAGAAGCCGTTGCCGCTGATGCCCATGTCGAGGGCGTTGTCGGTGGTGTCGAACGAGCCCTGGCCGAGGAGCGTGGTGACCTCGCTGGTCGCCGCGCCGGCGCCGATCTGGCCGCCGCCGTTGACGCCGAAGACGTGCTGCGGCATGAAGTCGACGAACGAGGCGCGGCCGCCCTTGTAGCCGACCGTGTTGAGGTTCGAGATGTTGTCGCCGATGACGTTCATCCAGGTGCTGGAGACGCCAAGACCGGCAGAACCGACATTCAGGGTAGAGAAGAGCGACATGGTGAATTCCTCCTTGGGTGGGTGGGAGGCCGCTATTCGAGCGGTCTCCCGATCCGGGCCCCCTTGGAAGTCTCCTTGGTCCAGCCCGGGGTTTTACGATGGGTGCCTAGCGGGCGACCACCGTGGAATCGATGTTGGTGAAGATGTTGCCGATCGCTTCCTGGCGCGTGAGCGCGGTGATGACCTTCCGGTCGGGGACCCCGACGACGAAGGCGTTGTCTCCGAGGAGCACGAGGCTCTCGCGAGCTCCCTTCTTGCTGAGCTGGTCGATGGCGTTCCCGAGGTCTTCGAGGTCCGCATCGTCGAGCTCGATGCCGCGCGATTGCAGCCGCGCCTGGGCGTGTTTGCTGAACTGGACACCCCCGCCCACGCCCGGGCTCGGCGAGGGTGCCGTCGCTGGTCGGAGCAGGGCGTCGAGCGCGTCCCCGAAGCCGGGGACGGCGTCGATCGTCTGCCGGCCACCCGGCGTGGCGGGGGCGACGCCCCCGATACGGCCGTAGCCTTGGATCATGGCGTGGTTTCCTCCGAGATGTTGAGGATGGAGGAGAGCTCGACGGGGACGCCGTCGATCGTGAGCATCGGCGAGCCGCTGGAGAGGTCCATCCCGTCGATGGTGCCGCTGACCTGCTCGGCGATCTCCACATCGGCGCCGTCGCTGTCGGTGCCCGTGATGCTGAAGGTGTAGTCGCCCTCGGGGCAGAGCTCGCCGTTGAGGTCCTTGCCGTTCCAGATGTAGCTGCCGTCGCCCGCGGCCATGGCCGAGAGGTCGTCGGAGAAGACCACCTTTCCGTCGCTGTCGGTGATGGTGAGCTTGCCCGAGGTGGCGGAGCTGGCCGCGTCATACTCGAGGCTGTTGGTGGGGTTCGTGCCGTCGTAGTGGAAGGTGTCGCCGGAGGCGACCACGTCCTTCCCGATGAGGCTGGTCATCGATGCGTTGTTCATCGACATGTTGACCAGGTAGAGGGACTCCATCCCGTCCGAGAGCCCCTGGAGCTGCTCCAACGAGGAGAACTGGGCCAGCTGGGCCACGAACTCGGAGTTCTCCATCGGGTTGAGCGGGTCCTGGTACTGGAGCTGCGTGGTGAGCAGCTTCAGGAAGGAGTCCTTCCCGAGCTCGCTGCTGGCGGACGAGGAGTCCTGCGCGGCGGCGATCTGGTCCTGGCTGAAGACGCCGGGGATGCTGTCGATGCTGCTCATGGCGTTCCCATCGGTCGGAGAACGCGGGGCTTGAGTCTGGACGGGCGATTTCGTGCGGAGCAGGGGCCGACGTTGATGGTGGCTCGCGCGGGTGGAGGAGGGCCGGGAGGGGGAACAATTGTCCTCCTCGGCCGATCCTTACTCGCCGCCGCCGCGCTCCCATCCCTCGCCGAGGTGGGTCCGAAGCCGCTCGATCTCGGCGGCCTCCTCGGCGTTCCCGGGGTCGGGCGGCTCGACGTCCGGCACGTCCGGGTGCGACACGATCGGCGTCCAACCGAGGCCCGTGACCCCGCCTTCGCCCAGGCTCACCGTGGCCACGACGCCGACCTGGCAAGGCAGGGTGCTCATCACGGTCGCGGCGTTGCCCAGGCTGTAGAGCACCGCGGCGTCGCGCGGCGGCCCGTCGGCCTCGATCGCGCACGTGCCCACGCCCGGCGTTCCCCCCTGGTTCACGTGGCAGAGCTCCGGCGGCTGCACCACGTGCGGGCCGGAGCCCACGATCAGGTCGGCGCCAGCGGCGATCAGCTTCCGTGCCTGCACCATGAAGTGCGGGTCGGGGTAGTATTCGTACTCGTAGCCCCAGTGGGGCATGACCACGACAAAGTCAGCGTCCACCGCGGCGATCGCGTCGAAGACCGGGGTGAGGTCCACGTCGCCGTCGTGGCCGAAGGGCACGATGAACAGCTCGCGCTGCGGGGTGACCTGCGCGTTGATGCCCCAGGTGAAGCTCAGGAGCGCCACCCGCTTTCCGGCCACGTCGACCACCGCGTGCTGGTCGATCCCCGTGCGGGTGAGCCCCCGCGCGTCCACCTCGGCGATCGAGGCGGTGAGCCCCTCCTCGCCGCCGTCGAGCGCGTGGTTGTTGTTGAGCTGCACCGCCTGGACCGGCAGGCCGTCGAGGTACGTCGGATCGGCGTTGAAGGCGTAGAGCCCGAGGGCGCCCTGGTCGGTGGGCAGGTCGGGGCTGGTGGGGGTCTCCACGTTGAGGGCGGAGAGATTGCCGTCGAACCGGTCGGCCACGGCGTCGAAGACGTGGGTCCAGTTGCCGCCGACCCACATCGCGTCCCCCGCGAAGGTGAGCCGAAGCCCCGCGCCGAGAGGCGGGAGCTGCTCGCGCATCGCGGCGAAGTGGTCGAGCGACTCCGCCGGCGCGCTCTTGCGGTGGTACGCCGCCTTCTGGATGTAGAGCGCCGTCTCCACCGGGTCTTCGAGCGGCCGCCAGGTCTCGGTCTCCACGCGGACGAGCTCGTAGTCCTCGAGGTCCGTCTCCGGGGTGTACGTCTCCGGGTACGGCGGCGGCGCGGCCGAATCGCCTCCCGGCGACGCACAGCCGAGCACCAGCCCGATCACCGCCCGGCCCGCCGGAGCCGCAGCGCGTTGGTGACGACGGTGACGCTGGAGAGCGCCATGGCCCCGGAGGCGATCATCGGGTTGAGCATACCCGACGCGGCGAACGGGATGGCGAGGAGGTTGAACCCGAAGGCCCAGCCGAGGTTCTGGTGGATGTTGCGGAGCGTGGCCTGGCTCAGCTCCAGCGCGGTGACGACGCGGGCGATGTCTCCGCCGACCAGGGTGATCGCCGCGGTCTCCCCGGCGACATCGGCGCCGCCGCCGATGGCCATCGACACGTCGGCCGCGGCGAGGGCGGGCGCGTCGTTCACGCCGTCCCCCACCATGGCGACCACGCGGCCGGCGGCGCGGAGGCCCTCGATCAGCGCCGCCTTTCCCGCGGGGGACATCCGCGACTCCACCCGGGCGATCCCGAGCTCGCGCGCGACGGCGTCGGCGGCGGCCGGCTGGTCGCCCGTGGCGAGGATGGGGACGACGCCGCGGGCCCGGAGCGCGTCGAGCGCGGCGCGGGCGCCTGGGCGGATCGTGTCCTTCAGGGCGATCACCGCGGCGGGCTTGCCGGCGAGGGCCACGAGCACGACGGTCGCGCCGTCGGCCTCCAGCGGGGCGGCGAGCGCGTGGAGCGGCGCCACGTCGATCCCGGCGGCGGTGAGCAGCCCGTCGCCGCCGACCCGCACCTCCACCGCGCCGTCGGGACCGGCAACCGTCGCGACCACGCCGCGGCCCGCAGGCGCGGAAAACTCCGAGGCGGGCCAGCGAGGGCCCCCCGCGGCGGCGGTGACGATGGCGCGGCCGAGCGGGTGTTCGCTGAAGTGCTCCGCGGCGGCGGCGAGCTGCAGCACCGCGGCCTCGGTGAACCCTGGGAGCACCTTCACCTTCTCCACGGAGGGGCGCCCGAGGGTGAGCGTGCCGGTCTTGTCCAGGACCAACGTATCTGCCTTGCGGGCGCGCTCCAGCGCGGAGACGTCGCGGATGAGGACGCCGAGCTCCGCCGCCCGCCCGGTTCCGACCAGGATGGCGGTGGGGGTGGCGAGGCCGAGGGCGCAGGGGCAGGCGATGACGAGCACGGCGACGGCGGCGAGCACCGACGGCTCCACCCCGTGGCCGAGGGCGGCGTGGACCGCGCCGGTGACCAGGGCGATCCCCAGGACGACGGGGACGAAGATCGCGGACACCCGGTCCGCGAGGCGCTGGACGGGCGGCCGCGCGGCCTGGGCTTCTTCGACGAGGTGCACGATGCGACCGACCGTGCTGTCCTCCCCTACCCGCCGCGCTTCGATCACCAGCCGCCCCTCGTGGACCAGCGTGCCCGCGAAAACGCTCGCCCCTTCGGCGCGGCGAACCGGCACGGACTCCCCGGTGACCGACGCTTCGTCGACCGCGCTGGCGCCTTCGAGCACCACGCCGTCGACCGGAATGCGCTCGCCAGGACGGACGACCAGCACGTCACCGACCACGACATCGTCCACCGCGAGGTCGATCTCCTGGTCCCCCACCCGACGGCGCACCGTCGCGGGGACCAGCTCGGCGAGGGCGCGGAGGGCGGCGCCGGCGTTGGAGCGTGCCCGCGCTTCGAGCCACTTCCCGAAGCGAATGAGCGTAATTACCACGCCGACAACCTCGAAGTACACCTCGTGGCTGCCCCGAGCCCACGCCCACATCGAGGTGGCCCAGGCGGCGGCGGTGCCGAGGGCGACCAGGGTGTCCATGTTCGCGGCGCCCTGGAGGAGGAGCTTGCCCGCGGTGACGAAGAAGCTGCGGCCCGCGATGACGAGGACCAGGGTGCTGAGGACCGCCTGCACCACGAAGCTCCAGCCGGCGTGCAGGTGGAGCATCCCCAGCGTGGCGAGCGGGAGCGTGAGGGCGGCCGAGACCTTCAGGATGGTGGGCGCAGGCGTGGGCCCAGTGGGGGCGTCGGCGCGGCGCGGTTTGCGCGCGACGGGCTCGAAGCCGGCGCGGCGGGTCGCTTCGTACAGCGCGGCCACCGGCACGGGCCCAGAGACCGTGGCGACCTCGGTGATCAGGTTCACCGTGGCCTTCTCCACCCCCTCCACCCGCCCGAGCACCTTCTCCAGCCGGGTGGAGCACGCCGCGCAGGTCATCCCGGTGACGCGGAAGGTGGCGGTGTCGTCGGCCATCGGCGCAAGCTTCACACGCTGGCGCGGGAGTCGAGGGGGGAGCGGCGGGCCGGGTCAAGGAAGGGCGGCGCGGAGCCATTCGCGAGGAACAAAGGGAGAAGGGTGGTTCCACCTCTCGGCCCTCCTCGACCCTCGCGAGCCACCACAACCGCCGGCGGGCGCGGTCGGGGCGCCCGGACGGGGTCGGCTCAGCCCAGATCGGGCAACGGCACCGTCGACAGCGTGTTCCACCACAGGTTCGGCCCGGGCGGCGCCGCGAGCGCGGCGGCGAGCGCCTTCCCCGAGTACGTCGTCTCCAGGGTGAGGCCGGCGCGGGCCGCGAGCGCGACCGCCGCTTCCGCCTCCGGAGTGGGCACGCCGTAGCCCTCGCCGAGCCAGCCGTCGTCGAGCGTGACCGGCCCGCCGAGCTCGTGCACGCGCGCCGCGGGCGTCACGAACTCCGGGACCACGCGCACCCCGATCACCTCGGAGCGCACCCCGGCCCGACGGAGCCCGGTCGCGAGCCCGGCCGCGGTGGCGGCGGTCCCCATCGGGAGGAAGATCCGGAGCGGCTCGGGCAGCGCGCCGTGCGCGATCTGCTCGGCGAGCTCCACCCCGGCAAGCTCCCAACCCAGCGCGCCGAGTGCGTTCGACCCGCCCGCGGGAATGTAGGTAGCACCGGTCGCGACATAGGCGGCGATTCTCGGCCCGACTTCGGTGACGGATGCGAGCACCTCGCAGGTGGCCAACCGGTCGGTCACCGCCTGCACCCGGGCGGCGTGGGGGCTATGCGGGCGCGGCAGGCACAGCGCCACGACCCGTTTGCCGAGCCGCGTGGCGAACAGCGCCGTGGCGAGCACGTGGTGGGACCCTAGCGCGCCGACGGTGAGGACGGTCTCTCCGGCCGCCGCAAGGAGAAACTCCAACTTCCTGACCTTGTTGCCGCCATACAACGGGCTGCATGCGCCCTCGTCCTTCATCCAGAGATCGGCCCGGAGCTCGGGGGCGGCGCGGACGGGAGTGGGCCATTGGCCGAGGAGGACGCGGGGGGGCTGCACTCGGCCACCCTACCACGGAGAAGTCAGGAGGGGGACGGGCCCTTGACGACCCGCCGCGGCCATCCGTCATTCGTCGGATGTGCAGGCTGCCGAATCATGCTATCGCACCATGTGGATTCTGCTGTACCCACCCCCCGGGTCTATGTGGTCGAAGACGACCCGACCCTGCTGCGAGCCACCCTCGCGATGCTCGCGGGGGTCTCATCGGTGCGACTGAGCGGGTTCCCGAGCGCCGAAGCCTTCCTCGCCGGGTTCGATGGCACCGCGCCGGGCGTGCTCGTGCTCGACTACCTGCTGCCCGGGCTCAGCGGCGAAGAGCTCCTCGAACGTTTCTTCCCCGCGCCCTGCGACGTCCCGGTGGTGATGCTCTCGGCCGCCGCCACGGTGCCGTTGGCGGTGCGGCTGGTGAAGCGCGGGGTTCGGGACGTTTTGGAGAAGCCCGCGTCGGCGGCGCGGCTGGTGGAGCTCGTCACCCAGCTCGTGGGCGAGGAGCGCGAGGCCTGGCCGCTCCGGGCGGCCCGGCGCCAGTTCCTCACCGCGCTGGGGATGCTCTCCCCGCGCGAGCGGGAGGTGATGGATGAGCTGCTCCGCGGCGGCGCCAACAAGGATG
This sequence comes from uncultured Pseudomonadota bacterium, assembly GCA_903921785.1. Classification (GTDB taxonomy): domain Bacteria; phylum Myxococcota_A; class UBA796; order UBA796; family SXON01; genus SXON01. Next base: position 8,817 of record CAIXRH010000026.1, on the reverse strand, counting down.
TGGCGGTCGCGCTCAACATCAGCCCGCGTACGGTGGAAATCCACCGCGGGCGCGTGCTCCAGAAGATGGGCGCCGCGTCGGTGGTGGAGCTGATGCGGCGGCGAGAGGAGCTCGGGCTGCGCATCTGAGGGGCGGTCTGCCCGCCCTCCCCTTCTCGCCTGGACGGCTCCTCGACCGCCGACGCCGGCCGGGGGGCAGGGCGGTGGCGGACCACCAGCCCTTCGCCATCCGGATTCGAGCTTAGTGCGCCCCGGCTTCGGCCAACGACGCGTCGAGGATGCGGAGGCCTTCGTCGAGCTCCGCCTGGGAGATGAGCATCGGGGGCGCGATGCGGAAGACGTTGCCCCAACGCCCGCCCTTGCCGATGAGCAGCCCGCGCCGCTTCGCCGCTTCGAACACCTTCGCCGTGATGGCGGTGTTGGGGGTGCGGTTGCCGACGAGCTCGTCGTCCACCAGCTCGATCGCCAACATCAGCCCGAGTCCGCGCACCTGGCCGATGTGATGCGGGTACTTCGCCTGGAGCGCGAGGAGGCCGTCGCGGAGGTGAGCGCCGAGCTCCTTGTTGCGCGTGCGCACGTCGTGCGCCTGCATGGACTCGATCGTGGCGCGCGCGGCGGCCATCGGGACGGGGCTGCCGCCGAACGTGCTGAGCGTCTGCCGGGGGAGCGCCTTGGCGATCTCCGGGGTGGTCATGCAGTTGGCGGCGGGCAGGCCGTTGGCGATGCCCTTGGCCATGGTGACGATGTCGGGCTTCACGCCGTAGTGTTGCCAGCCCCACCAGTGTTCGCCGGTGCGCCCGAAGCCGGTCTGCACCTCGTCGGCGATGAACAGGCCGCCGTACTTGCGCACGATGCCCACCGCGACCTCGAAGTACTCCTTCGGGGGCACCACAAACCCGCCCACGCCCTGTACGGGCTCGGCGAGGAACCCGGCGATCTCGCCGGTGGTGGTGTACTGGATGAGGCTCTCGATGTCCTTGGCGCAGCGCAGCTCGCAGTTGGGGTAGGTCAGCCCGAAGGGACAGCGGTAGCAGTCGGGCTGGGCGGCGTGCTTGATCCCCGCGATCTGCTGGGGGAGCACGCGCCAGTTGCTGTGGCCCATGAGCGACTGCGCGAGCGCGCTGCGACCGCTGTAGCCGTTGCGGAGCGCGATGAGCTCGTTGCGGCCGGTCTTGCTCATGGCGAGCATCACGGCCATCTCGTCGGCCTCGGTGCCGCTCGACACGAAGAAGCTCTGGGAAATGCCGGTTTCTGCGGGCATCATCCCGGCGAGCAGCTCGGCCACCGCCACGATGGGCTCGTTGGGGTAGAGCGTGCTGATGTGCGAGAGCCGATCGATCTGCACCTTCACGGCGTTGACGACGTTCGGCTCGCCGTGCGCCAGCGAGACCGTGAGGATGCCCCCGAAGAAGTCGAGGTACTCCTTGCCATCCGCGTCGCGCACCCGGAGGCCGCTGGCCGACTCCACCGCCACCGGCTCCTGGTAGTACTGGATCACCGAGGGCATCAGGTAGCGGCGGGCCTTCTCACGGATCTCGTCTGCGGTCATCGGGGGCTCCGAGGGGAGCCCGGCTCTTATCCGATGGGGGCGAGGTGTGCGGTCAGGTCGTCTCGCCCCCGCGCTCCACCCGTCCGTCGGCGTGACGGGCGAAGCGCCCGGCGTCCGCCGGATGTACGGGATCGCGGACGGGCCACGGCCAGCCGCCGAAGCCGGTGCGGCGGTAGTCGGCGTAGGCCTGCTGGATCTCGGGGCCGCTGTTCATCACGAAGGGGCCCTGCTGGGCGACCGGCTCGCCGATCGGCCGCGCCTGGAGCAACAGCATTTCCACCTTTGTGGCGCCCGCGACCAGCTCGGCCGGGAGGTCGGGCGCGAGCTGCAGGGCGTGGCGGCCGACGACCTCGCGACCGCTCACCGAGAGGCGATCGCCGAGGAAGAAGTACAGGACTCGCCGGGCCTGCGCGCTCGCCGGAGGCAGCGTGAGCGTGGCGCCGGGGTCGAGCTCGATCGTCCAGATCGCGACCTCGTGGGCGGGATCGGCGGCCCAGGAGTGGGGCGGCGGCGCGGGCGGCTGGGCCTCGCCGAAGGCGCCGGCGACCACGGTCACCACCGCTTCCCGACCGGGTTCGCCGCTGCGAACGCGGGGGATCGTCTCGCTCCAGAGCATGGAGAAGTGCGGGGGCACCATCTTGCTCTTGCGAGGGAGGTTGAGCCAGAGCTGGAAGAGCTCCAGGGGGTTCTCGGCGTCGGTCCGAAGGAGCGGGAACATCTCGCTGTGCACGACACCCGCGCCGGCGGTCATCCACTGGGCGTCCCCGGTGGAGAAGCGCGCGGCGGCGCCGAGGGAGTCGGAGTGGTCGATCACCCCGACCCGGGCGAGCGTCACCGTCTCGAAGCCGCGGTGGGGATGGGAGGGGAAACCCGGAATCTTCTCGCCGTGGTACATCCGCCAGCCGTCCTTCCCGGCGAAGTCCTGCCCGAGGTCGCGCCCCGCGAGGGAGGCGGCCGGGGCCATCTTCCCGTCGCTCTTCGGGTAGGCGTCGTCGTGGTGCACGCAGAAGAGGAACGGGTCGAGCGTGGGCCAGGGCGGGTTGCCCAGCGGGACGGTCTTGAGGAGGGGGTGCATCGGGCAGGGCTAAGCTGCCGACCGGGGGCCGACGACGCCCGGGGCGGCGCCGAGGCGGCGAACGCGGAGCTTCAGCGGTCGCCGATACGCCGCGGCTCGCCGTCGGGGAACGCCATGACCTCCCACACCACGAACAGCCGCGGATCGGCTACGGGTTCGATGGCGGTGCCGATGCTGAGGTGGGTGCAATCGGCGCACATCAGGTTCGCGAGGTGCCCCGGGGAGGCGAGGAGGGTCTCCCAGGCGTCGTCGGCGGTGTCGGCCACGGCGACGTCCTCGTAGTAGTGTCCGCGGGGGTACCAGCCCTGGGTCGCGCGCCCGGGGACACCCGGGCAGTGCTCGGTGTCGTGCGCGGCGAGCCCGTCCAACGAGAGGCACGCCGCCTGCTCCCTCACCAGCGGCTCGAACGTGGGGAAGCGCGTGAGCGGACGGAGCCCGTTCACCTTCCGGAGGTCGTTGACGCGGGTGTAGAGCCTGTCCACCGAGGCGACCGGGTTCTCGATCGGCTTGGGCGCGCGGAGCGGGGCCAGCGCGGGAACCTCCTCGCCGACGTGCACCCCGAACAGCAGCTCCACCCGGTCGCCGTCCACCACCTCAAAGCGGTATTCGCCGGGTGCGTCGAGGTTGTTCACCAGCCGGGTGTCATGCGGCGCGAGCTTGAGCTCCTCCCAACGGCCGGTCGGCGCCACCACGAAGAGCCGCGGGTTCTTCCCCCCTTCCACACGGACGCCCACGGTCCGACCGAGGGCGACCGTGTCGGGCACGGGGTCGAGCTCGAGGCGGCGCGGGCACCAGCCGAGCACCCACCAGCGGCGGCCGTCCGCGAAGTCGCGCCAGGCGTAGCCGACGTCCACCGGGACGTCGGACGGGATCGCCTCCAAGAGCGAATCCGGCAGGTCCTTCCCGGCGACCACGCGGACGAAGTGGGCGGGGCCGGGGTAGTGGCCGATGGCGAGGGCGCCGCGGACGGCGGCGGGGGAGAGCGCGGCGTCCGCGGTGGTGGCGGCGGAGGCGAGCGCTTCGGCGGCGGCACGGAGACCGCGGTCCACCCGGGCTTCGGCGCCGAGGGCAGGCAGCGCATCGCCAGGGCGGTAGCGGATCGTCGTGTCCCGCGTCGGGGCGGACAGGGGGACGGGCGCGTGGCAGGCGAGCGCGAGAGCGAGGAGCACGGGGCGGACTATCCGACCTCGACCTCCGCCGTGACCGGCGCATGATCCGACAAGCTCGCGTGCCGGTCGATCTCCACCGCCTTCACCCGCACGTTCGGCGTGGCCCAGAGGTGGTCGATCCGCCACCCCACGTCGTTTGCGCGGGCGTTCCCCCGGTTGGACCACCAACTGTAGGCCTGCGACGCGGGGTTGGCCTCCCGGAAGAGGTCCCGCCAGCCACGTTTGACCAGCCCGTCGAGCCAGCGGCGCTCCTCGGGGAGGAACCCCGAGTTCTTCTCGTTGGGCTTGGCGTTCTTGATGTCCATGGCGGTGTGGGCGATGTTGATGTCGCCGCAGACGACGGTGGGGCGGCCGGAGGCGAGCAGCGCGTCGAGCCAGGGCTGCACGTGCTCCATGTACTCGTACTTCCACGCCTGGCGGTCGGGGCCGCTGGAGCCGGACGGCATGTAGAGCGACCACACGTCGATCCCGTCGAGGTGGGCGCCGACCGCGCGGCCCTCCTCGTCACCCCGGGGGTGGCCGTTCCCTACGGTGAACCGGGCGGAATGGGGCTGACGGACCCACACTGCGGTGCCGGCGTAGCCCTTCTTCTGGGCGGGGTGCCAACGCACTTCCCAGCCTTCGGGGCGCCACAAGGCTGGCTCCACCGCCGCCTCGTCGGCGCGCACCTCCTGGAGGCAGAGCACGTCGGGGGTGGCGCGGGCGAGCCAGTCGCGGAAGCCGCGCCGATCGGCGCTGCGGATGCCGTTGACGTTGAGGGTGGTGATGCGCATGACCGGCCGCCTAATCCGGCCCGGCATAAGCGCCTGCCATGACGGACCCCACGCTCCTCACCGGCGAGAACGCGGCCTACCTCGAAGCGCTCTACGCCCGCTTCTGCGAGGACCCCGCCTCGGTGGACGCCGCTTCGCGCGAGCTCTTCTCGGCGATGGACGGCCCCTTGCCACAGGGCCCCACGGTCGCCCCCCGCAGCATTTTCGACCCCGCGCCCGGCGCTACCGGCCCCGACCTCGTCGCGGCGGACCGCCAGGCCAAGGTCGCCCGGCTCATCAACGCCTACCGCGTGCGTGGCCACGAGGCGGCCGCCATCGACCCGCTGGGGTTGGAGGCGGAGAAGGCCCACCCCGAGCTCGACCCGGCCTGGTTCGGCCTCTCCGCCGCCGACCTCGATCACGTGGTGAGCAGCACCCCGATCTACGGGTACAAGCCCCACGCCACCGGTAAGGAGATCCTCGAGCATCTCCGCCGGGTGTACTGCGGGAGCGTGGGCGTGGAGTTCATGAACATCCGCGACACCTCCCAGAAGAACTGGGTGGTGGAGCAGTTCGAGCGTCGTCACGAGCGCCCGGCGCTCGACGCCGCCGGCGAGGTCCGCGTGCTGGAGGCCCTCACCCGCGCCGACGGCTTCGAGCGGTTCCTCGGGGTGAAGTTCCAGGGGAACAAGCGGTTCTCCCTGGAGGGCGGCGAGTCGCTCATCCCGCTGCTCGACGAGATCGTCAACGAGTCTTCGGCGCGTGGGGTGAAGGAGATCGTCATCGCGATGGCGCACCGCGGGCGCCTCAACGTGCTGCTCAACGTGCTCCGCAAGCCTGTCGGCCGGATGCTCGCGGAGTTCGCGGGTCAGGTGGACCACGCGGACGACGAAGGCTCCGGGGACGTGAAGTACCACCTCGGCTACAGCTCGGACGTGGTCACCGCGTCGGGACGCCGGGTCCACCTCGCGTTGTGCTTCAACCCGTCGCACCTCGAGGCGGTGAACCCGGTCTGCGAGGGGCGGGTGCGCGCGAAGCAGGACCGCTACGGCGGCCACGACCGCAACGTGGGCATGGCGCTGCTCATCCACGGGGATGCGGCGTTTGCCGGGCAGGGCGTGGTCGCCGAGACGCTCAACCTCTCCGACCTCGTCGGCTACCGCACCGGCGGCACGATCCACGTGGTGGTGAACAACCAGATCGGCTTCACCACCACCCCGACGGAGGGTCGGTCCACGCCGTACAGCACCGACGTGGCGCGCATGCTCGGAGTGCCGATCTTCCACGTGAACGGGGAGGACCCCGAGGCGGTGGCGCAGGTGGTGCGGATCGCCGTGGAGTGGCGATGCCGGTTCAACCGCGACATCGTCATCGACATGTACTGCTTCCGTCGCCACGGCCACAACGAGACGGACGAGCCGTTCTACACCCAACCCCTGATGTACCGCCGCATCGCCGAGCACCCGGGCGTGCGCGAACACTACGCCCGCCGCCTCATCGCCAAGGGTCGGCTCACGCGCGCCGAGATCGACAAGATGGAGGCCGACTTCCGCAAGGACCTCGACGTCGCCCTCAACGTCGTCCGCGGCCCGAACAAACCGCCGCCCGGCGCCCGCTCCGCGCTCCAGGGGCTCTGGCTCAACTACCACTCCGTCACCGCCGACACGGTGGACACCACGCTCCCCGAGGCGACGGTCAAGGAGCTGCTGCTGGCGCTCAACCGGCTCCCGCAGGGGTTCAACCTCCATCCCAAGCTCGCCCGCAGCGTCTTCCGGGCCCGGGAGGAGCAGGCCGCGGGCACCCGCGCGCTCGACTGGGCGGCCGGCGAGCTGCTCGCGTACGCCTCGCTGGTCACCGGGGGCACCCGCGTGCGACTCAGCGGCCAGGACGCTGGCCGGGGCACCTTCAGCCACCGCCACGCCGTCGTCCGCGACCAGACCACCGGAGCGGCGTGGTGTGCGCTCTCGGCACTCGCTCCCGATCAAGCTCCGTTCGACGTGTTCAACTCCCTGCTCTCCGAGACCGCGGTCCTCGGCTTCGAGTACGGGTATTCTCTCGACTACCCCGACGCGCTGGTGCTCTGGGAGGCCCAGTTCGGCGACTTCGCCAACGGCGCCCAGATCATCATCGACAACTTCATCGTCTCGGGAGAAGCCAAGTGGAACCGGCTCTCCGGCCTGGTGATGCTCCTGCCGCACGGCTACGAAGGGCAGGGCCCCGAACACTCCAGCGCCCGACCCGAGCGGTTCCTCCAGATGGCCGCGGAGGGCAACCTCCAGTGCGTGAACGCCACCACACCGGCGCAGTTCTTCCACCTGCTCCGTCGTCAGGCGCTGCGCACGGTGCGCGACCCCCTGGTCGTCTTCACCCCGAAGTCGCTCTTGCGGACGGTGAGCTCGCCGCTCGCCGACTTCGCCACCGGCGGCTTCCAGGAGCTCATCGGCGACGGAGAAGGGCACAAGCGCGTGGTGCTCTGCTCTGGCAAGGTCTACTACGACCTCCTCGCCGCCCGCGGCGACAGGGACGTGGCGCTGGTGCGCGTGGAGCAGATCGCTCCGTTCCCCCTGGATACCTTGCGCGCCGAGCTCGCGAAGCACCCCGGCGCCGACCTGGCCTGGTGCCAGGAGGAGCCGAAGAACATGGGCGCCTGGTCGTTCGTGGCGCTCGAGCTCTTGGAGGCGGGAATCTCCTGTCGCTACGCCGGACGTCGCGCAGGCGCCGCGCCGGCCACCGGCTACGCGGACCGGCATGCGGCGGAGCAGAAGTGGCTGGTGGCGGAGGCGTTGGGGTGATCCGCGGGTGACCCCGGCGCCGTCCGGGTGGCGGGGGATCGCGCCGATCCCCAGGTTCTTCAGACGGTAGTCGTGGGAGCCGGTGAGCGGCGATCGCCGCCGGCCCCTCCCGGGGCCCCGAGCGCGTGGCTTCGCGGGGCACGGTGCCGCGGGGGCGAGCGCGCCGTCACTGCGGCGAGTGCGGGGCGGGGAAGGCGGAGAGCGGGCGCGTCTTGTCGGCGTCGTCGCGCATCCGGGCGTTGAAGAGCAGCGCCTCGGGGTAGCGAGCCTGGGCCTGCTCCGCGGTGAGGGGCGCGCCCACCGGCGTTCGGCCCTTCAGGGTGTCCGGGCACTCGGCGACCACCGCAGCGACATCGTCGGACCACCGGGGCGTGGCGAGGTAGGCGGCGCCCTCGGGCGCCCACGCCGCCTCGAAGACCTCCGGGATGCCCGGCTCGGGGTCGGGCCGCTGGATGCCGAGCCGGTCGAAGATGTCGATGCGGGTGCCGTCCTGGGTGTGCGGGGTCCCGTCGCCGCAGTAATCCGCCCGAACCATCCGCACGCACGCCGCGTGGTAGGGCGCCAACGACGTGCCGTTCACGCTCTTCCAGGGTTTGTACCCGAAGAGGATGCACTTGCCGATCGCCCCGCTGGTGCACGCGAAGGTGATCTCGTCGCCGGGGGTGTAGCGCCCATCTCCGGCCCACGACCCCGCCACGGGGACCGCTACCGAGCGGCCCGCGATGTCCGGGGAACAATAGGCCGTCCACGCCCCTTCCTGCTCGACGGACAGGCCGTACAGGAAGACCTCCCCGTCCGGGTCTTCGCTGGCCGGGGCCACCGAGTCGATGCGGAAGCGGAGGGACTGCCCGGCCTCATCGCGGGCGTCGAGGAGGTCGCCGGGGCCCGGATCGTGGGCCGCCGCGGCGACGGGCGCCGCGGCAGGCGCGGGTTCCGGGGGCGGCGAAGCGGGCGGCGAGGAGCACCCCGCCACCACGATCACCACGATGCTGGCTCGGAAGGAGCCGACCACGCTCAGCGCGCGACGAGCCGACCGCCCACGGCCTTCACGCCGGAGATGGTGACGCCCGTCGCGTCCAGCGCGGGGCCGTTGAGCTTGACGCCGTTGAACTTGACGCCGTTGAGCTTGACGCCGTTGAGCCCGCGACCGTTCATCGAGCTGCCGTTGAGCCCGCGACCGTTCATCGAGCTGCCGTTGAGCTTGACGCCGTTGAGCGACACGCCGTTGAGCTTGACGCCATTGAGCGACACGCCGTTCGGGGCGGCGGCGAGGGCAGGAGCGGTGAGGAGCGCGAGGAGGGGGACAAGCACGAAGCGCATCAGGAGCCCATAGTGAGTGTCGGACGTATTGCACCTACGCAGCGTCGGCAACGGAGTTTGATCTTCGGGGGCGCGCCGCGGCGCTCCCGACGATCTCTGCGACGGCGCCGCGTGAGGCGGACTGGAGCGCGGCGGCGGCGGCGGGGCGCGCGGTGGGCAGG